>JAGWVG010000332.1 GCA_018970965.1 Alphaproteobacteria bacterium
GAACTGCGTGGCATTGGCTGTGGGATCATGCTGATCCCGGATGGCGATGTGGCGGGTGTCATTGCCGTCACCAACCCTGAGACGACGATTGATATGTATATGGGTTCAGGCGGGGCGCCAGAAGGCGTGCTGGCTGCGGCAGCGCTGCGCTGCGTAGGCGGGCAGTTTAAAGGCCGACTGATCTTCCGCAACGATGATGAAAAGGCGCGGGCGCGCAAATGGGGCATTCAGGACTTGGATTACATCTATGATCTGAATGAACTCGCCAAAGGCGATTGCATTTTTGCGGCAACCGGCGTGACCGATGGCTCGCTGTTGAGCGGCGTGAAGCGCTTGGCCGGCGGCAAGATGACGACCGAAAGTGTCGTGATGCGTGCCAGTTCGGGCACGGTGCGCTGGGTGCGTGGGGAACATCGCAAGCCCGCTTAATCTCAGGGGCGGGCCGAGCAGTTTTCCCCAAGCTGGCCCAAGCGGATGAAAATCCAGTCGCGTCTGGCGCGGTCTTTTTCTAAGACTGTGCGTTATGGCAGACCCTTTGAACCCCAAGAGCGACCAAGAGAATTGGGATCCGCATCTGAACCCATTGGGGCCAGATGTTATCGAACAGGGCGAAGGGCTTTGGCAGCGCCGTTGGCGGCGGCTGAAGCTGGGCGCCAAAATTTCAGGCGCGATATTTGTTTTGCTGGTGGCGTGGCTTGCCATTACGGCGCCGCTCTCGAAATCACTGCAACCCATCGCGCCGCCGCAGCTGACATTGCTGGCCGCCGATGGCCAGCCGATAGCCCGCAATGGGGCCAATATTGGCGATCCGGTGAAGGTGAAGGATCTGCCGCCACATGTGTGGCAGGCCTTTGTCGCGATTGAGGATCGGCGCTTCTACAGTCATTGGGGGATTGATCCGCGCGGCATGGCACGCGCCTTGGTCAATAATTTAGGCGATGGTGGCACGCAGGGGGGAAGCACCATCACCCAGCAATTGGCCAAAATCACCTTTTTGACGCCCGAACGGAGCCTAACGCGCAAAGCGCGCGAAATGATGATCGCCTTTTGGCTGGAAGCGTGGCTGACCAAGGATGAAATCTTGGAACGCTATTTGTCGAACGTCTATTTTGGCGACAATGCCTATGGGCTGAGTGCGGCGGCGCGGCATTATTTCAACAAGCGTCCCGATCAACTAAGCATCTCGGAATCAGCGATGCTGGCGGGGCTGGTTCAAGCCCCGTCCCGGCTTGCACCGACGCGGAATTTAGATGGCGCACAGGCGCGCGCAAAGCTGGTCATTGCAGCTATGGCGGACGCGGGCTTTATCAAGCCCGATCAAGCGGCATCGGCACGCCCAGCGCGCCTGAATGTGCCGGCAGATAATGGCCCGCCCTCGGGCACCTATTTTGCGGATTGGGCATTGCCGCAAGTCCGCGCGATGCTGGAAGACAGCTATGGTGGCGGGGAAATTAAAACCACGCTCGAAACACGGCTGCAAAAAATTGCGCGCACCGTAATCTCGCGCGCGCCCTTGGGCGGGGCACAAGTCGCGTTGGTGGCGATGCGCACCAATGGTGCTGTCGTCGCCATGATTGGCGGCAAAAGCTATAAGGAAAGCCCTTTTAATCGCGTGACACAGGCACGGCGACAGCCAGGCTCGACCTTTAAGCTGTTTGTTTACTTGGCGGCAATGCGCGCGGGCATGACGCCCGAGACGATGATTGATGATAGCCCCTTCACCACCGGCGGCTATCGACCCAAAAATTCCGACGGGCGCTATTTAGGGCCGATCCCGCTAAAGCGCGCCTTTGCACGGTCGAGCAATGTTGCTGCGGTGCGGCTTTATCGCCAATTGGGCGATAAGGCGATTATTCAGGCCGCGCGTGATTTGGGGATTAAAAGCCCATTG
>JAGWVG010000333.1 GCA_018970965.1 Alphaproteobacteria bacterium
CGCGTCGCAGTGACGATGATTTCGCCTTCTTCAAGGCCAGCGTCTTGGGGCGCGGTCTGCGCATAAGCAGGAGTTGCAAGCGCGGCAAAAGCTGCCGACGCCAGAAGCAAAGTACGAGTCATATATGACATCCTCAAACAGGGGTTGGTCACTTGGTTTTGGTTTGTGTGGCCTAGCTAGTCGCGCGGGATTCGTGGTTCCAGAGGAACGAAAGCGCAGGCTGATTTTTGTAATTATATTGCGGCGTTTTTGCAACACTGTGCAGTGCAACATAAATTATGCTGCGCACAAAAAACGGCCCGAAAATATCGGACCGTTCTTTGATTTTTAACAAAAATCTGGCGCGTTGGCCGCTTACTTCGGCGCCAAGACCATCAGCATCTGGCGGCCTTCCATGCGTGGATATTGCTCCACCTTGGCCTCTTCCGCCATATCTTCCTGCACGCGTTGCAAGAGTTTCATGCCCAATTGGCCGTGCGCCAATTCACGCCCACGAAAGCGCAGGGTGACTTTCACCTTATCGCCTTCGCCGATGAACTTTTGAATAGAACGCATCTTCACGTCATAATCATGGTCATCAATGTTCGGACGCATTTTGATCTCTTTGATCTCTTGCGTCTTTTGGGATTTGCGCGCGGCATTGGCCTTTTTTTGGGCCTCATATTTGAATTTGCCGATATCAAGGAATTTCGCGACGGGCGGATCGGCATTGGGCGAGATCTCGACAAGGTCGAGCCCGACATCCGCTGCCTGATCAATTGCTTCACGGGTGTACATCACCCCCAGATTTTCACCATTTTCATCAATCACGCGCACCTTAGGTGACGTGATGAATTGGTTGAAACGGGGGCCATTCATCGGCGCGGGGCCAGGGCCCAAGGGGCGCCGGGGTGTCATCGGTGGGATAAGCAAGTCTCCATAGCTGGTCGCAAAACCGGCGCCGATCTATCGTGAATCTCTCGCTTCGGGAAGCAAAAACCGCGCGATGGCGCGCAAATAGCCTAAGCCTGTGGCGAAAGAGTGTCACCGCGGGCGCGATTCACGCGTGTCAAAGCGTGCGCAAGGCGGCGGCTGGCCGCACGCGCAACACCGGCAAAGCCCCCAAAAGCCCCAATGCCAAGGTGCCAAATCCCCCCGCAGCAATCGTCACCAGCACGCGTAGCCAATCAGGCGTAAAGCCCAGCTGGAAAAGGCGCGTCATCACAAACCAACCGGCAGCGCTGCCGAGCGCCAAAGCCAGCGCCGATAAGATGAGCGCAAGCAGCACATATTCCATCACCTGAACCAGCAGAATTTGTCCGCGCGTGGCCCCCAGCAATTTCAGCAACACTGCATCATAGCTGCGCGTCCGTCGCGCGGCCGCCACCGCCCCGACAAGCACAGCAAGTCCCGCCAGCACGGCGACGGACCCAGCAGCGCCAATTGCCAAGGCCAATTGGTTCAACAATTTGGCAACATCTGAAATCACGTCTTTCACACGGACCATTGTTGCAGACGGGAAATTGCCCGCAATTGCACGGTTCACACCAGCTTCTGTCCGTTGCGGCACGGCGATTGTCGCGGCCAGCGTATAGGGGGCAGGCTCTAGCGCGGCAGGGTTGAACACCAGAACATAGTTAAAGCCCAGCGTATCCCAATTGATTTGCCGGAAAGAGGCGATCCGCGCCTCAAGCTCTACGCCCAGAACAGATACTGTTATCGGATCCCCAATTTTCAGACCCACAGCCTTCGCCGCGCGCTCATCAATCGAGACCAATGGCGGGCCTTGATAGTCTTTAGGCCACCATTGCCCTGCCGTAATCCGACTGCCTTCGGGGAGGTCTTGTGCAAAAGTCAGCCCGCGGTCACCTCGTAAAAACCAAGCGTCCTCAGGAATTTCTTTCATATCCGC
>JAGWVG010000334.1 GCA_018970965.1 Alphaproteobacteria bacterium
GATGAAGCGCGCTTCATGCACCAGGGCATGACCAGCTCTGATGTGCTGGATACGTGCTTGGCAGTTCAGCTGACGCGGGCAACGGATATTTTGCTCGCTGATCTTGATGCGCTCCTAGAGGCAATCAAGCGTCGCGCCTTTGAACATAAAATGACACCCAGCATTGGCCGCAGCCACGGCATTCACGCTGAACCTGTTACCTTTGGCCTCAAAATGGCCGAAGCCTATGCAGAATTTGCGCGCTGTAAGGATCGTCTGCTCGCTGCCCGCAAGGACATTGCGACCTGCGCCATCTCAGGCGCGGTAGGCACATTTGCCAATATTGATCCGCGTGTTGAAGCCCATGTGGCCGCAAAGCTGGGCCTGAGCGTGGAACCAGTATCGACCCAAGTTATCCCGCGTGATCGGCATGCCATGTATTTTGCGACACTTGGGGTGATTGCCTCGTCGATTGAACGTTTGGCAATTGAAGTGCGCCATCTGCAGCGCACCGAAGTGTTGGAAGCCGAAGAATATTTCTCACCCGGCCAAAAAGGCTCGTCAGCCATGCCGCATAAGCGCAACCCGGTGCTGACCGAAAACTTGACGGGCTTGGCGCGCATGGTGCGCAGCTATGCGCTGCCTGCCATGGAAAATGTGGCTCTGTGGCATGAACGCGATATCAGCCACTCCTCGGTTGAGCGCTATATTGGCCCGGATGCGACGATTACCCTCGACTTTGCCCTCGCGCGGTTAACAGGCGTTGTCGACAAGCTGCTCGTCTATCCCGAGCGGATGCAGAAAAACCTCGATAAAATGGGTGGCCTTGTTCATTCGCAGCGCGTTTTGCTCGCGCTCACCCAAGCAGGCGTCAGCCGCGAAGATGCCTATCGGCTCGTGCAGCGCAATGCCATGAAGGTCTGGGAATCTGATGGCCAATTGTCGCTCATGGAGCTTTTGAAAGCCGATAGCGAAGTGACAGCGGCGTTGAGCCCAACCGAGATCGAAGAGAAGTTCGACCTTGGTTATCACTTGAAGCATGTCGACACGATCTTCGCGCGCGTCTTTGGGGCTGCCTAATTAACGACTTTGCATCTCACTGTTGCAAAAACTGCAATCGCGATTGCAACCCTTGCGTTTGAATAAAAATGTTGCAGCGCACAAATGGGCGGCGAGCGGACGGTTGATCGTCCGAAGCAACAGGAAAGACACTCGCAATGGCACGCATTACGCAAATCGCCAGCGTTGCGATTGGCCTGATGACGCAGGGCATTTTGCTCGGCATCGTTATCGGCGCCTAATCGCGCTCTGACAGACAGACACAGTTAGCCCGCCGGTTCCCTCTCCCCGGCGGGCTTTTCTGTATCTTGGCAAGAAAAATCGACGGAGATTAATCCGTCAGATCATCCCACATGTCTTTAATTTTGGAAAAAAAGCCGGAGCTTTGCGGGCATTCTTCGCCGGTTTCCGTCTCGCGGAATTCTTCCAGCAATTCCTTCTGACGCGCCGTAAGCTTGGTGGGGGTTTCGACTTCGATCTGCACCACCAAATCCCCAACGCCGCGGCCATTCAACACAGGCATCCCCGCACCGCGCTGGCGGATTTGTTTGCCCGATTGGATACCCGCTGGAATGCGGATTTCATGCGCCATCCGGTCAAGCCCCGGCACCGTAATCGTGCCACCCAAAGCCGCGGTCGTGAAGCTGATTGGCGTGCGACAGAACAAGGTCGTGCCATCGCGCTGGAAAATGGGGTGCCGCTTTAAATGGAGGAAGATGTAAAGATCCCCCGCCGGTGCGCCACGCGCACCCGCCTCACCTTCGCCAGACAGCCGAATGCGCGTGCCATCATCCACACCTGGTGGAATATTGACTGATAGCGTCTTAGCCTTGTCCACACGGCCTTGG
>JAGWVG010000335.1 GCA_018970965.1 Alphaproteobacteria bacterium
GGTGGGGTCTTTGCCCGAGAAGGCACCGCCACCATGCGGGGCTGCCCCGCCATAAGTATCTACAATGATCTTGCGACCCGTCAGGCCGGCATCACCATCGGGCCCGCCAATTTCAAAGCTGCCCGTTGGGTTGATGTGATAAACAGTTTCATCGGACAGCAACGCCGCCGGAATGACATCAGCCACCACCTGCTTCACATAGGATTTCAGTTGGGCTTCGTTTTCGCCCGTGTCATAGCCCGGCTTGTGCTGGGTGGAGACAACAATGGCCGTTGCTGCCGCCGGCTTGCCATTTTCAAAGCGCAGTGTGACTTGGCTCTTGGTGTCGGGCTCGAGGAACGGGGCCGCGCCAGAATGCCGGTCAGCTGCCATGCGTTCCAAAATCTTGTGGCTGTAATCCAACGTGGCGGGCATCAAATCGGGCGTTTCATCGCACGCAAAGCCAAACATAATGCCTTGGTCGCCCGCACCTTCATCCTTATTGCTCGAGGCGTCGACGCCCTGCGCAATATGGGCAGATTGCGGGTGCAGATTGTTATAGAAGCTCAGCGTTTCCCAGTGGAAGCCCGACTGTTCATAGCCGATATCTTTCACCACCTTGCGGACAGTTGCTTCAATCTCGTCTTTGACGCCCGGCGCCCAATTGCCGGCTTCATCCATAATGCCCTTGCCGCGGATTTCACCCGCCAGCACCACAAGCTGCGTTGTCGTCATCGTTTCGCACGCGACACGCGCTTCGGGATCTTTCGACAGGAACAGATCAACAATGGCATCCGAAATCTGGTCGGCAACCTTATCGGGATGGCCTTCTGAAACGCTTTCAGACGTGAAGAGATAGCTGCTACGCATACGGGCTGATTCCTATGGATATAAAGAAAGCTTTATGTCTTGGAATGCGCCTTTAGCGCAGGGCGCGGCGAAGTGCAATGCCAAGCGCGCAGAGCGCCAGCGCCAAGGCCCAAGTGGCGGCAAGGCCAAAGCGCGCGAATAAAGTGGGTGTCCGCGCGGGCGGCAGGCTTGCGGTAATTGCTCCAGCCTGCTGATAGGGCAGAGCCTTCACCACTGTGCCATCGGCATCAATGAGCGCCGAAATGCCTGTGGGGGTTGATCGGATAACGGGCAAACCTTCTTCCAAAGCGCGCAGCCGCGCCTGCGCCAAATGCTGGGGTGGGCCCCAGCTGCCAAACCAAGCATCATTAGACGGGTTGAACAAAAAATCGGGACGATGACGTTCATCGACCACTTGGCCTGAGAAAATCATTTCATAACAGATCTGAAGGCCCACATGGCCGCCGCCCGGCAAGGCCAGTGATGCAGGCCCAGCGCCGGGCCAAAAGTCGATATCCCCCGGCACCAATCGCGACAAACCAATGGCCGAGAGCATCGGCCGCATCGGCAAATATTCGCCATAAGGGACGAGGTGGGCCTTATCATAACGGCCCAGCAGGCGCGCCTGCGGATCGATCAGAAACACGCTGTTGCGCGCGCCGACCAACTTGCCAGAGCGGTCATATTCCAGCGCCACGCCCCCCGTTAACAACAGGTCTTGCGGGCCTAGCAAGCGCGCCAGCCGCAGGCGAGCAGAGGCATCTTCTTCCAGATAGTCGGGCACGGCTGCCTCTGGCCAAAAGACCAAGCGAGGTTCAGCGCCCGATGCGCCTGTGTGCGCGGCCAGTTTCTGGAAATTGATCGCATCAAAATGCGCGTCATGCTTATCTTGCTGCCCAATATTGGGCTGAACGATGCGCAGCTGGGGCGCATTGCGCAGCGCGGGTGGGGGCGTCAGCGCTGGCCCCAGCCCGCCTGCCACGCTGAGGCCAAGCGGGGCCGCCAAAGTCCATAGTGCGGCGCGCCATTGGCGCCGCGCGGCCATCCACACACTG
>JAGWVG010000046.1 GCA_018970965.1 Alphaproteobacteria bacterium
GCGCGGTTTCGCCTGACACGCGAATTGGAAGTGACAACTGCCTATCGTCAAGTTGAGGCCGAACTTATCGAAGATGCAGCCGATGCCAATTTAGGCCTGTTAGAGCGGTCAAGCATTGAGCGCGAGGCGCGGCGCTTTGCTGAACGTCAGGGCTATGTTGTCGATTGGGAAGCCGTCTCTCGTTTGGATGATGAAGCGCTGGTCAATGGCATTGCGCAAGTTGCGCCTTTTGATCCAGCGGCCAAGCAAGCGCTGTTGGAAGCCAATGATTTGGCGAACCGAGCCGATCTGATTGTCCAGCTGATGCAGTTTTTTGGCCGTCACGATGGCGATAATCGGGTGACATTACAGTGAGCCCTGCTCTTCTTGAAATCCTCATCTGCCCCCTGAGCCGCACCAAGCTGCGCTATGACGCTGAGACGCAAGAGCTGATTTCAGACGCTGCGGGTCTCGCTTTCCCAATCCGCAATGGCGTGCCAATTATGTTGATAGATGAAGCGCGCCGATTGACGAGCGACGAAGATTAACCTTCGAGCGCGGCCAGTGCGCGAATATCAGCGCCCAAGGTCAGGCCGCTTTTATCAGCCATACGCACCGCATCGTCGCGATTGTAAATAAAGCCCGACACCGGATAGCTGGTGATCCCCAGATCGGCAGAACCTGCATGCCAGATGCGTACGCGGCTCCAATCGCCCTTTTCCGACACATCAATGGCGCGCACATTGCGCTCAACCATGCCGGGGCGCGACCAATTTGCGTGCGTCAAAAGAATTTCACGATCGTTGATGACCTTGCTGACCATAGCGACATGGCCGTTGCGCATGCCCGCAAAGCTCGGCATCGCCATAACGGCGCCTTCGCGCGGCGTTTGGCCCCGGCCATAACGACCTTCAGCTTGGCCCCACCAGCTATAGGCATTGCCGCGCAGATCAATGCCCGATGCGGCGCGCGCAAAGGTAACGCACTGAAGGAAACGGGCGGCCTGCGCATAAGCAGGGCTGGTGCATGCGACCATCGCCATCAATGCTGCTGCAATGATCTTGAAGTGACGCACGATGATAAAGCCCTTTTGCGAAATGCGGTTGGTTTAGTTTCCCTGCCGGTCGAACCGTTTGGCGCCAAGCGACCAGCGGTGAATCGATGAACCGCCGGGATAAGCTGCGCGACGAAAACACTTCGTCGTCGGACTCACTCGACTCAACGCACGCAAAAATGTTGCACTGCGGCAAGTGGCGCCCGAAATGGCGAATCGAGTCTGGGCCTGCGCTTAAGGCTGCCCTTGCACAGCGCGCCATGAGGCGGCATTCTACTCCAAAATGAAGTCACTGGGATGAGGACATTATGCTGGGATATATGCAGGATTGGGATCTGCGCGTTAGCCACCTGATTGACTACGCCGCACGCGAGCATGGCAATCGTGAAATCCTGACCCGCTGGACGGACGGCAGCATTGAACGCACCAATTGGGCGGGCATTGCCCTGGAAGCGCGCAAGCTGGCGCAGGCATTTGCCAAATGGGGCGTGAAGCCCGGCGACCGGATTGCAACCTTTGCGATGAACCATCACCGCCATCTTGCGGCGTGGTATGGCGCGATTGGCTGTGGCGGGGTGATCCACACTGTCAATGTCCGCCTGTTTGATGAAGACCTGATTTACATCATGAATCACGCCGAAGATCGGGTGCTGATGTATGATGCGCAGTTTCAGCCAGTCATTGATCGACTGAAACCGCATTTAAAAACAGTCGAGCAGTATATCGTCTTCGACAGTGCCGACAGCTATGGCGCGCTGATGGCCGAAATGGATGGCCAATATGAATGGGTCATGGGGGATGAGCGAGATCCCTGCATGCTCTGCTATACCAGTGGCACGACGGGCCACCCCAAGGGCGTCTTATATCAGCATCGCTCTACCATGCTGCATGCGATGGCAGAAATTGCGCCCAGCGTTTTCGATTTGTCTTGCGGTTCGGTGTTGCTGCCTGTCGTTCCCATGTTCCATGCCGCCAGCTGGGGTCTGCCCTTTGCCGGGGCTGCAGCGGGCGTGAAATTTGTCTTTTCAACCACCAATGACGCGCCGACGCTGCACAGCTTGATGCTGCAAGAAAAAGTGACGCATTCTGCCGGCGTGCCAACTGTGTGGCTCGCCATGTTCCAGCATCTCGATGCAACAGCCAAAGCCGGCGGTGATGCCTCTTTGGGCAAGCTGCGGCTGGTGACCATCGGCGGCTCGGCGGCGCCGCGCGCGATGATTGAGCGGCTGATGAAACAGGGTGTGCGCGTTGCCCATGCCTGGGGGATGACCGAAACCTCTCCCATCGGCACAATGGGTGCGCCAACCCCAGATTGGGATGATTTATCGCTCGACGCGCAAATTGACGTCGTCTGCAAGCAGGGCCGCGTGCCCTTTGGTGTCGAACTGCGCGTTGTGGACGATGAAGGCCATGTTCTGCCGCGCGATGGCACCAGCTCTGGCAAGTTGCAGGTGCGCGGGCCATGGGTTGTGAAACGCTATTTCAAAGCCGAAGCCGATGCGACCGATGCCGAGCAATGGTTTGATACGGGCGACGTTTCGGTCATTCACCCGGATGGCACGATGCAAATTACCGATCGCGCCAAGGACGTCATCAAATCAGGTGGCGAATGGATTAGCTCGGTCGAACTCGAAAATGCGGCTGTCGGCTGCCCGGGCGTTGCCGAAGCAGCCGCCATTGGCGTGCATCACCCAAAATGGGATGAGCGGCCAATTTTGCTGGTCGTCCGCAAAGACGGCGCAGCCCTGAGCGAAGCAGATGTCGTCAACTATCTTGCGAGCGTGGTCGCCAAATGGTGGCTGCCCGATGAGGTGCTGTTTGTTGATAGCTTGCCGCACACAGGCACAGGCAAAATCCAGAAGGCCGAGCTGCGCAAGCAATATAAAGATTATCAGCTCAAAGCCTTACAAACGGCGTGAGGTCTGGGCTCTGGCTCAAGGCCGGCGCCCAGATGACGCTTATAGCAACCGCAGCTGATCGCCTTCTGGCGGGCAGAATAAATCTGTCCGCAGGGTGACGCTGGCGTCATTCAAACCCAGCTTGCGACACGCCAGCTTAAAGCGTGTGCGTAGCAATTGCGCCCACACACCCGCGCCCTTCATTCGGCTGAAAAACTGCCCATCATTATCGCGCCCGCCGCGCAACGATTGAATTTGCGCCATCACTTTGCCTGCGCGATCCGGGTAATGCGCCTCAAGCCAAGCGCGAAACAGCGGGGCAACTTCGTGCGGCAAGCGTACAGGAATATAGCTGGCCGTGCGCGCACCTGCCTCTGCCGCCGCTTCAAGAATGGCCTCCAACTCTGCATCCGTTATCGCGGGGATGACGGGAGAAACATTGACATGCACGGGCACCCCCGCCGCCCGCAATTCACGCATTGCGGCCAATCGTCGCTCTGGCCGCGCGGCGCGCGGCTCTAATGTGCGATGGATTTTGGGGTCGAGCGATGTGATGGATATGGCGACAGCAACCAGACCTTTGGCCGCCATAGGTGCCAAAAGATCAAGATCCCGCACCACGCGATCTGATTTGGTCGTGATGGTCAGTGGGTGGTTGCACTCGGCAAGCACTTCAAGGCAGCTGCGCATAATTTTCCAATCCCGCTCAATCGGCTGATAGGCATCGGTATTGGTGCCAAACGCGATTGCTGCAGGCGCATAGCTTTTTTTCGCCAATTCCCGGCGCAGCAAGCCAGGTGCGTCGGGCTTTGCGAAGAGCTTGCTTTCAAAATCCAGCCCGGGCGACAGATCATGAAACGCATGAGTTGGCCGCGCATAGCAATAAATACAGCCATGTTCGCAGCCTCGATAGGGATTGACGGACCGGTCAAAGGGCACGTCTGGACTGCTATTGCGTGTTAATATCGATTTGGGACGTTCAATTTGGACGCTGGTTTTCAGCTTCGGTGGCCCGCCCTCTTCCCGGTCTTGCTGATCGAGCCAATCGCCATCCGCTTCTCGGCCCGCAAGGCCAAAGCGCGCGGGCAAATCATTCCGCGTTGCGCCGCGGCCCATGACAAGGGGCCTGTTTTCATAGGAAGAACGCGAGTCAGCCACGCCAACAACCTGACGCTTTCAGAAGAACGTTTCAAGAACAAATTTGCGAAAGCGCAAAGCTGGCGTGGCTTAATTTGCGCTGGCGAGCGAACCACCCCGGTCAGAGCGCACCGCAGTTGGCCCCGGCAAACCAGGAAAACGCGGCCACAATCCTTGCGACAAAGCGGCCAGACTGACTGTTCGATCACCTGCTTGGCGCTGATACATCCAGTAATTGCGCAGAATAATCGTCACATACGCACGCGTTTCCCAATAGGGGATACTCTCAATATAGAGCAGCGGATCGCTGTTATCGCGGCTGCGCTGGTTCCAGACATCTACGGGCTGCGGCCCTGCATTATACGCGGCGATAACCTTGGGAAGCATTCCGCCAGTGGTCGGCATATCGCGCAGCCGCTCAATAAAGCTTTGGCCATATTCCATATTGGTCGCCGGATCATTGAGCGAGCCAACGCTGTCGCGGCCCTTTTGCCGTGCCATCATGGCAGCGGTACCGGGCATGACTTGCATCAACCCCTTCGCGCCAGCCGGACTGACAACTGAAGTGCGGAACTGCGATTCCTGCAGCGCGTGTGCATAGACCAACGCCTTATCAACACGCCAACCACCCTCCGGCACCCAAGTGCGCGGCATGGGGTAACGGGCAGATGCTGGCGCCTGCGCGCCTGCTGGGCCATTATGCGCAAGCCAGAGTTGCGTGGCGGGCAAGTCCATCCGCCCCGCCAGTGCGGCCAAGGCCGCATGTTTGCGCGGATCGCCAATGCGCGCCTGCCAGCGGATCACCTCATCCGCCAATTCCATTTCATTAATTTCCGCCAGAGCCAGTGCCGCGCGCACATTAGGCAGGTTTTCGACCTCAGCGACATTGTCAGGCATTGTCTGGAAACTGCCGGGCAGGCCCAGCCGATTGGCCGCAAGCAAACCGTAAAATGTTTCGCTTGATCGGGCGGCTGCACGCAAATGCACATCTACCTTTTGCGGCTGACCCGCCGCCGTTGCGGCGCGCGCGGCCCAAAAGCGGGCAGCGGCGACCATATCGGGATCTTGAAAACGCTGCGCTGCCGATTCAAACGCCGCCAAGGCCGCCGGATAATCTGCCATGCGCCATGCCGACAGGCCCTGTGTCCAATCCGCTTGTGCGGCCCATTGACCAATGCCCAATTGCGCATTGGCGGCAACACGACGCGCGGCCTCATCTTCACCTGTGATGAAATACGACCACGCGACACGCTGGAACAGCTCGGTCCGCCCTTCCAGCGACAATTGCGCTTCATTATCGAGTACAATTGCTTCGGCTTCAAAAGGCAGATTGTCTTTAATCAAAGGCTGGATGCGCGCATTGACGGCAGCAGCGACAGGATCGCTGGTCTGCGCGGTGCGACTGCGCCGCGGCGCGCTGCCCAGCCACACCAGATCACGCGCTATCGGCAGGCTGATATCATCCATAATCCCGCGCGCGCGCGCCATGCGGGCGAGCTGCGGGGCTTGCGGCAAATAGGCCGCATCCTGCAAAATCGCGGTCAGTTGTTCCGCACTGGGCTTGGGTGACCCTTTGGCCAGATACAGCTCGGCGCGTGCGACGGCATGCAATGGACCTTCGGGCATGGAATCCAAGCCAGCCTGCGCATCTTCCCAACGCGCCTCACGGATGGCAACGAACACATCTTTATAGCGCTGGCGGGCATTGGGGCCCAATTGTGGGATAAAATTGGAGGTAAAGCTGCTCGCGAGCGGCATGTCGGGTGCGGCCAGCGCGGTACTCGCCACAGTCGACAGGCTTATCGCGATGAGTCCGGCAAAGCGTTTCAATTCAATTCCCCGATAAGCACCTGCATGTCCTTCCAGACTGACGCCTTACGCTGCGGCGCCTGAAGCAACAGGCGCGGGTGCAGACTGGCGATGCACGGCACATTACCGCGGAAGTGGTTAATATTCTGACCTATTTTGTCCAGACTCGCTGTCGAATCTGCCCCAATCACAGCACGGCTCGTCGCTTGTCCCAGCAGCCAAACAGCCTTTGGCTCAGCCAGCGCGATGTGATGACGTGCCAGATCACCCAAATCTTTCAGTGCTGAATTTGGTAAACGTCCCGTCGGGGGACGACCGGGGCAGAGCGGGATGCAGTACACCGAATTTCGATCATGCCCCATCGCTGCCAACATCGCATCAAAAAGTTGACCCACCGGGCCAGACATCAACTGCCCCGAGTCGGCATCGGTCAATTCGGGCATATCCGTAACAATCATCAGCGGCGCGCCGGGTGTCCCAAAAGGGCGAACCCGCAACGCAGAAGGTCCGCCTTCTGGGACGCGCGGATCGCTCATCACCCAATCAAGGAGCGCCTCTAAGGTTTCTGGAAGGGCGAAAGGCGCTGCAACGGGCGCGGCAGGAGATACGCCAGCCTGCGGCGCTGCTTGTCCTTGCGGCGTGGGAGACACAGGGTTTTCCGCGGGCGCAAGAGACGCGGCACGGCCCAACCAAGGCTCTGCATCATCGCCCACCAGCACATCTACGCCGGCGTCTTCCCACCAGCGGAGAGCCGACGCGAGCAGCCGCGCATCTGAAAAAGAGTCCGTCCCGGTCACCCCCTGCCTTCAACCCGCATAATTCTGGTTGGTCAACTGCAATCGCTTCGCTATTTGCCAATAAGATTAAGGGCCGCACCCAAAAGACAGGCCGACGACAAAGGAGTGTAAGGGACCATGAGCGAACGGGAATCAATGCCGTATGACGTTGTGATTGTAGGGGGCGGCCCAGCGGGCCTCTCAGCTGCAATCCGCCTGAAACAGCTGAATGCCGATCTCTCGGTCTGCATCCTTGAAAAGGGATCAGAAGTTGGCGCGCATATTCTGTCTGGCGCGGTTTTTGACCCAAAGGCAATTGAAGAGCTTTTGCCTGATTGGCGCGAAAATGGCTGCCCGATGGCCGACGTGCCCGTTACCGAAAACCATCACTGGGTCATGTCCGCCAAGGGCCATATGGCAATCCCCCATATTTTCACCCCGGGCTGGATGCATAATAAGGGCACCTATACTGGCTCGCTCGGCAATTTATGTCGCTGGCTGGCGCAGCAAGCCGAAAATCTGGGCGTTGAAATCTTCCCCGGCTTCCCGGCAGCTGAAGTGCTGTACAATGAAGATGGCTCGGTCAAAGGTGTGGCCACTGGCGATATGGGCGTCGCCCGCGATGGCAGCCATAAGCCGGACTATCAGCCGGGTATGGAACTGCATGCCAAATATACATTGTTTGCCGAAGGCGCACGCGGCCATTTGACCAAGCAGCTCAAAGCGAAATTTGATTTGGAACGCGATAGCCAGCCACAAGTCTATGGCATCGGCATGAAAGAGCTTTGGGATATCGACCCCGACAAGCATGTCCCCGGCCGTGTCATCCACACGCAAGGCTGGCCGCTGAGCGAGAGCGATAGCTGGGGCGGTGGCTTCCTGTATCACCAAGCTAACAACCAAGTTGCTTTGGGCTTTGTCGTCGCGCTGGATTATAAAAATCCGCACCTCTTCCCCTTTGAAGAATTTCAGCGTTGGAAGCAGCACCCTGAAATTCGTAAGATTTTGGAAGGCGGCAAGCGCGTTTCCTATGGCGCACGCGCAATTAACGAAGGTGGCTGGCAGGCTATCCCCAAGCTCGCCTTCCCGGGCGGCGCGCTGATTGGCTGTTCTGCCGGTTTCGTCAACGTGCCACGCATCAAGGGCAGCCATACGGCAATGAAATCGGGCATGTTGGCAGCAGAAAGCATTGCAACTGCGATTGCCGCTGGTCGTGCGCATGATGAGGTGGCTGATTATCAGACCAACATCAACGGCAGCTGGATCGCCAAGGAACTGAAGCTGGTGAAGAATGCCCAGCCTGCGGTTGCCAAATATGGCAACAATCTTGGCACAGTACTGGCCGGCATTGATATGTGGATGCGCACTTTGGGCATTGGCCTGCCCATCACGATGAAGCATCATGCGGACCACACGCAAATTGGCCGCAAGGACCAGTTTAAACCCATTGATTATCCCAAGCCCGATGGCGTCATCAGCTTTGATCGTCTGTCTTCGGTCTTCCTCTCCAACACCAATCACGAGGAAGATCAGCCCTGCCACTTGCAGTTGAAGGACCCGAACGTCCCCACCGAAATCAACTTGCCACTCTATGATGCGCCGGAACAGCGCTATTGCCCGGCAGGCGTTTATGAAATTGTTGGCCGGGACACGGGGGAGCCGCGCTTGCAGATCAACGCGCAAAATTGCGTCCACTGCAAAACCTGCGACATCAAAGACCCAACGCAAAATATCAACTGGGTCACCCCGGAGGGCGGCGGTGGCCCCAATTACCCGAATATGTAATTTTGGCCTTTTCTTGCTGGGCGCAGCGGCGGCATCCGCCACGCGCCCGGCAGAGCCATCTGCGCTCCAATCCTATGTTCAGGCCCGGATGGCCGAAGCCGAAGACAATGGCCCCGCCGCGCGCGCGGGCTATGCGGCTGCTATGGCTGCAGAGCCCGGCAATAGCCTGATTGCAGAACGTGCCCTGCGCCAAGCGGTCGAAGGCAGAGACCGCGATCTTGCCCTAACCGCCGCTGAAACACTGGTTGAAAGCGGAACATTCCCGCCCGACGCCGCATTGCTGCTGATTGGCGCGCGGGTTCAAGCACGCGACGTTGCGGGGGCCACAGCGCTGATCGACCGGCTCGAGGCAGACAAGAAGCTGCTATTTCTGACCCCCATATTACGCAGCTGGGTTGGCTTGGCGGCGCGGAAAGCTGATGCCTCATCAAAGCTTGGTGTGGTGGGCAGCGATGGGCTTGACCCGAGCCTTGTGCTGGAACAACGCGCGCTGGCCGATTTAATTGCCGGGCGCACTGTAGAAGGCGTGTCGCTGATCCGATCTGCCCCGCGCGGCGACATCAGGGCAGGTGTGACGCATATTACGGCGGCAGCCACACTCCAAAAATTGGGAGATAAAGCCACCGCACTTTCTTTGCTGCAAGGCAATGATGCGAGCTTTGCGGCCGCGCGTGCGCGGCTCAGCAGCAATCGGCCTATCGGCGGGGCAGTTGATACTCCGACAAAGGGCTTGGCCTTTTTCTATGGGCGCTTGGCGACAGATTTGGTGCGCGATAACGCCCCGCGCTTGGCCATGACATTGGCCCGCTATGCGCGCTTTTTAGATGCGACCAGCCCATTTATTGCGATGGCCGAGGCGCAAGCCCTTGCGGCCAATGATTTTAACACCGAGGCGCTTTCGGCGATGTCAGGCGTTGAGACGGATAGTCCCTACGCAGCGGTCGCCTTTGAAAGCCGCTTAGCGCTTTATCAACGGTTGGGACGCGGCGCAGAGGCCGAGGCGATGGCTGCGAAAGCGGCCGGCGACAGCCAACGCAGTGTAGACTTTGTTCGGCTCGGTGACATTCAATCACGCCTTGGCAAACATCAGGCTGCAGCCGACAGTTACACCAACGCGCTGACCGCGACTGAAAAATCAGGCGCGCCCGAACGTTGGGCGTTACAGCTTTTAAAAGGCGGCGCGCTTGCCCAAGCGGGCAATTGGCCCGCGGCGGAGGCGGCGCTGCGCGCTGGCGTGCAGATCGCGCCCAATGAGCCCAGCCTTTTAAATTTCCTTGGAT
>JAGWVG010000336.1 GCA_018970965.1 Alphaproteobacteria bacterium
CTACCATGTGATTGCGCCCGATCTTCCCGGCTTTGGTGAGAATGACCTGTCTTCCAACCGCGACTATGCAATCAAGGCACAAGCGGACCGGCTGGTTCGCTTTTTGGATGCTCTTGGCATCTCATCTTGCCATCTGGGCGGCAACAGCATGGGGGGCTTCATTGCGCTGCAAGTTGCACTCGACCATCCAGAACGAGTCAAAAGCCTGACGCTGGTGAACAATGCAGGGGTTGTTGGGGCGAATGATAGCGAGCTTCAAAAAGCTGTGGCCGAGGGCCACAACCCTCTGGTTATGCGTGAATTTGCGGATGTCGATAAATTAATGGCCTTTGTCATGGAGCAGCGCCGCCCCATTCCTCGGCAGTTTAAAAAGGTTTTGTTTGCTGAGGCCAAACGACGTGAGGCGCTGCTGGATGTTGTATTTGAACATATCGCCCGCGACGCGCTGGACGCGCCCGTCACGGACCGGTTGCCCGAGGTGAAACAGCCAACTTTGATTGTCTGGGGCCGGCATGATCGGGTGATCGACGTAAGCTGTGTAGATATGCTGGCAAAAGGCATTAAAGGCGCAGAAGCCATTATTTTTGAACATCTGGGCCATCTGCCAATGATGGAAGACCCTGCCGCCTTTGCCGGCGCGCACCGTTCCTTTTTAGCGAAAGCCTAACGCTCAATAAAAATCGTGCGTTCTTCATTGGACGCACACCTCACCTCATATTAGGGAACATTATTAGTTCCAACCAAACCAATAAGGGCCAAATTTATGAAGACCCGGGCCGCTGTGGCGTTTGAAGCGAAGAAGCCATTGGAGATTGTTGAGCTGGACTTGGAAGGGCCGAAGCCTGGGGAAGTCTTGGTTGAGATTATGGCGACGGGGATTTGCCATACGGATGCGTATACGCTGGATGGGTTTGACAGCGAGGGGATTTTTCCGAGCGTTTTGGGCCATGAGGGTGCCGGCGTGGTGCGCGAAGTGGGCGCGGGTGTGACATCGGTTAAGCCGGGGGATCACGTTATTCCCTTGTACACGCCCGAATGCCGTCAGTGTAAATCCTGCCTGTCGGGCAAGACCAACTTGTGCACCGCGATCCGCGCGACACAGGGCCAGGGCTTGATGCCTGATGGCACGACACGGTTCAGCTATAAGGGCCAGCCGATTTATCATTATATGGGCTGCTCCACCTTCTCGAACTTCACGGTTTTGCCAGAGATTGCGGTGGCCAAAATCCGTGAGGACGCGCCGTTTCAGACGAGCTGCTATATTGGCTGTGGCGTGACCACGGGCGTTGGCGCGGTGATTAACACGGCCAAGGTGCAAGTGGGCGATAATGTTGTTGTCTTTGGGCTGGGCGGCATTGGCCTGAATGTCATTCAAGGCGCAAGGCTGGCCGGTGCGGCCAAGATTATTGGCGTTGATATCAACCCAGATCGGGAAGATTGGGGCCGCAAATTCGGGATGACCGATTTTCTGAACTCCAAAGGCATGAGCCGTGAAGATGTTGTCGCCAAGATCATCGCAATGACGGATGGCGGCGCCGATTACACCTTTGACGCCACTGGCAATACCGATGTGATGCGCACCGCGCTCGAAGCCTGCCACCGCGGTTGGGGCACCAGCATCATCATTGGTGTGGCTGAAGCCGGCAAAGAAATTGCAACGCGCCCCTTCCAGCTGGTCACAGGCCGCAACTGGCGCGGCACGGCCTTTGGCGGCGCCAAGGGCCGCACCGATGTGCCCAAGATTGTTGATATGTACATGACCGGCAAGATCGAGATCGACCCCATGATCACGCATGTCATGGGCCTCGAAGACATCAACACCGCCTTCGACCTCATGCATGCCGGAAAATCCATCCGATCCGTCGTCGTCTTCTAAGGCC
>JAGWVG010000047.1 GCA_018970965.1 Alphaproteobacteria bacterium
AGCCCCGGCCAATCCGCGCTCTTGGCTTTGGGCGACCATGGCCAACGAAAAGCCAATGTAACACTGGGCTATAACCAAGGCGCCTTCAGCCTGTTCATGGCGGGCCAGGCCGAGCGTGAGCGCGGCTGGCGTGCCTTTTCGCCCTCTGCTTTGTATCATGGCTTTGCCGATATGGGGTGGGATGGCGCGCAGGCTGGGGTGCATATTAAGGCGCTGGCCGCAGATACCGATCTTGCAGGCAATGGCGCGTCGCCTGTCGAGCTTCTGGCCGCAAATCGAGCCGCTGTTTTTACACATCCTGACCGAACAGCGAACCAATTGTTCCGCGGCTCGCTCCACCCGTGGATTGAGCTGGATGAGGGGAGCCGGCTTGAGGCCAGTCTATATATCCAGTCCCTGCGACAGCGGACGGAAAATGGCGATGTGGCGGATATTGAGCCCTGCGCGTCCAATGGCGGGCTCTTATGCTTGGGGCATGATGCAGGGCGTTTTGCCTTTTTGCAGGATCGCACAGGGGCGATCATCCCTTCTCGCCTTGGGATTGAAGATTATGCCGTCGTCAATCGAACACGGACACGCAGCACCAGCGGTGGCATGGTGCTGCATTATGTGCGGCAGGAAGAGATATTTGGCCAGTCCCATAAAGTGATTCTGGGTCTGACACATGACCGCGCCCAGACCCGCTTTGGCGCTGAAACAGAATTGGGGGCGCTGGAAGAAGATCGGGGTGTCACGGGGCTGGGGCCCATTATCCGTCAGGCCGATCTTGCTATTGCGCCCATAGATCTTGCTGTGCGGACACGCAGCACCGGCCTTTTCGTGTGGGATGAAATCCGCCTGAGCCCCCGATTGTCGGCAGAGCTTGGCCTTCGCTGGACGGATGCACGTTTGGATCTGGACGATCAGCTGGGCATTGCATTGGATGGCCGCCATCGTTTCCATCGGCTTAATCCCAGCGTTGAGTTTGAATATCGCCTGCCGGAAAAGGCCGCACTGCGCTTTGGTTATTCAGAAACAAGCCGTGCGCCAACACCAGCAGAACTGTCCTGCGCACAAGAAAGCGCTCCGTGCAGCCTTACCAACTTCTTCGTCGCCGACCCGCCGTTAAACCAAGTCATTGCGCGGACTTGGGAGGCAGGCGCACAGGGGCGTTGGTCTGCGGGCGGCTGGCGGGGGGAATGGTCGGTTTCGCTATATCGCAGCGGCATTGATAATGATCTTTTGCTGACGGCAGCCCCAACACGCGGGCGGGCCTTTTTTCAAAATATTGGCCAAAGCCGCCGACAGGGAGGCGAGGCGCAATGGTCTGCCAATAAAGGCGCTTGGGCTGTCAAATTGGGCTATGCCTATGTGCAGGCGCAGTTTCTTTCGCCCTTCGTTGCCAATAGCCCGAACAACCCGGCCGCGGATGATCAAGGGCGTATCGCCATTCCAGCCGGGGCGCATTTGGCTGGCCTTCCCGCCCATCGTGGCGTCGCATCGCTTGCTTACGCGTCACATGGATTTACCATTGAGGCATCGGTGCAGGCGCAATCCCATCAATGGCGCATGGGCGATGAAGCCAATTTAGACCGCCCCGTTGCAGGCTTTGCGCGGTTGGATGTGGGCACAACATGGACGCTGCGACCCGGGCTAACGGCCTTTGTCGATATGACCAATGTTTTGAACCGGCATTATGCAAGCTTTGGAACCTATGCCGCCATAGATGGGGTTCACCTGCAAGAAGTGCCAAACGCATCTGACACGCGCGCCAATACGCCCAGCGCCCCGCGCCGATTTATGATTGGTGCCCGCCTTCGCCGATAAGGTGTTCAACGGGCAAATGCGTCTCAATCTCTGACTGTCACAACGGGCATAAACCCGCCAAAAATCATTCGTTTCCCATCAAAGGGGATGGGGTTTTGGGCCGGATCCATCCGTGGGTCGCTATTGGCAGGATCGCGCAGCCGCGCCATCGCTGCATCGCGGGTCGCTTTGTCGGGCCATTCTACCCAGCTAAACGCCACAGCTTCGTCGGGCGTGGCCTGAACGGCTTTGCGAAAATCGGTGTGCTCGCCATCGGGCACATCATCTTCCCAACATTCAACAATGCGCACGGCCCCCAGTTCGATAAACATCTCATCTGTGCGCTGGGCATGGGCAATAAACTGGTCGCGATTGGCCTTGGGCACGGCAATCACAAAGCCATCAATATAGGCCATAGTGGCGTCCTTTTTGCGTCTGCTGTGTCTTTGCCAATGGATCATGCGCAGATCAGGCGGGCTTGTCATCCATTCTGCGATAGCCCGAGCTTTGGGTGAGGGGCCTTGCCTTTGGGCGTACCCGCGTCCTATGGGCAAAGCAGTTGAGATTGATGAAAAGACGCGCTGATCCATGACTGATGTGCCCAACGTCCAGCCCGGTTCCACCACCTTGCTTCCCGCACCTGACACCAAGGTGAATGTGCGTGATGTGTTCGGCATTGATGTCGATATGGAATGCCCAGCCTTTTCCCAAGCGGATGAACGCGTACCAGACCTTGATCCGACCTATGTGTTCGATCCGGATACCACGCTTGCCATTCTCGCAGGCTTTGCCTTTAACCGCCGCGTGATGGTGCAGGGCTATCATGGCACGGGCAAATCGACGCATATTGAGCAGGTTGCTGCCCGCCTCAAATGGCCGTGCATCCGCATCAACTTGGACGCGCACATCAGCCGTATCGATTTGATTGGCCGCGATGCTATTGTGCTGCGCGATGGCAAGCAGGTGACTGAGTTCCGCGAGGGCCTGTTGCCATGGGCGCTGCAAACGCCAACGGCTTTGGTGTTTGATGAATATGACGCGGGCCGCCCGGATGTGATGTTTGTCATTCAGCGTGTGCTCGAAACCGAAGGCAAGCTGACACTGCTTGACCAGAATCGTGTTATTCGGCCCAGCCCGTGGTTCCGCATGTTTGCCACCGCCAACACTGTTGGCTTGGGCGATACCAGTGGCTTGTATCACGGCACGCAGCAGATCAACCAAGGTCAGATGGATCGTTGGAATATTGTTGTTGGCCTGAACTATCTGCCAGCAGAGGTGGAAACCAACATCGTCCAAGCCAAGGCCAAAGAGGCTGATCCCCAGCTTGTCGCCAATATGGTAAAGGTCGCGGACTTGAGCCGTCAGGGCTTTATCAATGGGGATATTTCAACGGTTATGAGCCCGCGGACTGTGATCACTTGGGCGCAGAATACCGCGATCTTTAAAGATCCGGGCTTTGCCTTCCGCCTATCCTTCCTCAACAAATGTGATGAGGCAGAGCGTGCGCTGGTGGCCGAATATTATCAGCGCGTTTTTGGCAAGGATCTGCCGGAAAGCGTTGTCGGCAAAGCAGGCTGATTTGCGAGCCCGCGAGGCCAATAAAGTTGGAAGTTTCATAAAAAGGCACATGCAGCACTATGTCGTCACGCCCGCGCACCTTGTATGAAAAAATCTGGGATGCTCACGTCGTGGATCGCCGCGATGATGGCACTTGCCTGATCTTCATTGATCGTCATCTGGTGCATGAAGTGACGAGCCCGCAAGCTTTTGAAGGGCTGCGTGCCGCGGGGCGCAAAGTGCGTCGCCCTGATTTAACCTTGGCGGTGCCCGATCATAATTTGCCCACCACGCCGCGCTTGGACGCGCAGGGCCGCCCGGTGCCAATTGCTGATCCTGAAAGCGCGGCACAATTGGAGGCGCTGGAACGCAACGCCCCGGCATTTGGCATTCGCTATATCGGCGCGACCGATAAAGAGCAGGGCATTGTCCATGTCGTCGGGCCAGAACAGGGCTTTTCGTTGCCCGGGACAACCATTGTCTGTGGCGATAGTCACACAGCGTGCCATGGCGGCCTTGGCGCACTGGCCTTTGGCATTGGCACAAGCGAGGTAGAGCATGTGCTTGCCACGCAGACATTGCTGCTGAAGCAATCAAAGACAATGGAAGTGCGCGTTGAGGGCGAGGTTGGCCCCGGCGTCTCGGCCAAGGATATTGTGCTGGAAATTGTCCGCCGCACGGGGGCTGCGGGCGGCACTGGCCATGTGATTGAATATACAGGGTCTGCCATTCGCAATCTGTCAATCGAAGGGCGGCTGACGATTTCCAACATGGCGATTGAAGGCGGCGCGCGCGCAGGCCTGATCGCGCCCGATGATGTAACTTTTGCGTATCTCAAGGGCCGTCCCATGGCGCCCAAGGGCGCAGATTGGGATGCCGCTGTCGCTTATTGGCGCAGCCTCGCAACGGATCCCGGTGCGACCTATGACAAAACTGTTATCATCAATGCGGCGGACATTGCCCCCAATGTCACTTGGGGCACCAGCCCAGAAGATGTTGTGGCAATTACAGGCGTTGTGCCCGATCCCATGAGCTTTGATGATCCATCGAAGCAAGTCGCCGCGCAAAAGTCGCTTGAGTATATGGGTCTGGTCCCGGGCCAGCGCCTGCAGGATGTTGATGTGCAGAACATCTTCATTGGCAGCTGCACCAACAGCCGGATTGAAGATTTGCGCGCTGCGGCTGCCGTGCTGAAAGGCCGTCACAAAGCGGCGGGTGTGAAATGGGCGATTGTTGTCCCCGGGTCAGGCCTTGTGAAAGCGCAAGCCGAGGCCGAAGGTCTGGATCGCATCTTTATCGATGCAGGCTTTGAATGGCGCGAGCCGGGCTGCTCGGCGTGTTTGGGGATGAACCCAGACAAGGTGCCCGCCGGCGAACGCTGCGCCTCCACCAGCAACCGCAATTTCGTGGGCCGCCAAGGCCCGGGCGCACGCACGCACCTTGTGTCGCCGGCAATGGCCGCCGCGGCAGCCGTGACGGGGCGGCTGGCGGATGTGCGGGATCTCGCCTGAGCCTTTGGTGCCGGGGGGGGCTTAGCCCCCCATAAAGCCAAAAAGATGCCCCGCCACTTTGCGCATCTGGATTTGCTCTGATCCTTCGGTGATGCGGTAGCGGCGGTGGTGGCGGTAGATATGTTCAAAGGGCTTGTGGCGTGAATAGCCAATGCCCCCATGCACTTGCATCGCGAAATCTGCCGCTTCGCAGCACAGGCGGTTTGCGCGGTAATTGCACATAGAGACTTTGTCAGACAGGCGAATGGCAACTTCCGGCTTTGTCATTGTGTCCATTTGCGCCGCTGTTTTCCAGATCAGCAGGCGGAGCATTTCGGCCTCGGTCTGCAATTCCACCAGCGGAAATTGGATCGCCTGATTGACCGCCAACGCCTTACCAAAGGGCTTGCGCTCTTGCGCATATTTCACGGCCTCATCGATGCAATATTGCGCCGCGCCCAGCGAGGAGGCGGCTTGGCGAATGCGGTTTTCATGCACAAAATGCTGGGCGACGGCCAGGCCCTCATCGAGCTTGCCCAGGATCGCACTCTCGGGCACCCAGACATTGGTGTAAGAACATTTGGGGTGGTCGGTGGGCATATTGAATGTCCACAAATACTCGCCAATCTGAAAGCCCGGCGCGTCGGTCGGCACAACGAAACAGGTGATCCCGCGCGCCTTGCCATCTTCGCCATTGGTGCGCGCAAAGGTCATCACATGTGTGGCCACGTGCAGGCCTGTGGTCCACATTTTGTTGCCATCAATGCGATAGCCCGGCACGCCATCACGCACCTCTGGCACGGCGCGCGTGTCCATATGCGTCGCGTCCGATCCATGATGTTCTTCGGTCAAGCCAAAGGCCCAGCGCATCCGCCCGGCAAGCATTTCGGGAATAAAATCGCGCTTTTGCTGCTCAGTCCCAAAGTCGCGCAGCATCAGCACCTGCACCAAATTGCCGACAATGGAGCTTTCATTTTGCAGGTCATTGTGCAGCCCCAGACCCTTGGCGGCGAGATGGTGGCGGATGACGGCCATGGCGAGGTTCGACCCATCCTTGCCGCCAAACTCAGCTGGAATGGCAAAGCGATAATGGCCGGCGGCATCGGCCCGGCGGCGCATTTCGCTCAGCAGATCTTCCCATTCATGCCGGGGTAGGCCCTGATTGTCCCAATCTGTGCGTGCATGTTCGCGGCGATGATCAAAGAAACGGATATTATCATCCTGCGCTTCCAGCGGCTTAATCTCGCGCTCAATAAACGCATCGAGCTCCGCCAGATAATCGGTAATCTCTTGTGGAATTTCGAACAGCATATTGGGCATCCTCTTCCTGATTTTTTAAGCGGCTAACCATGCCTGTTGGGCGGCCGCAAGTGCTGCGTATTTGGGCACATCATTGGCCAATTTGGTGAGCGCCATTTTGCGGAGCCGCGCCAATAGCCCGGGGGTGGCAAGGCTTTGTTGCCCAGCCAGCAAATCGTCCGCCAGCGCCTTGTCATGTGGGTTCAGCGGATTTTCCTGTTCGCGGATCAACATGCCAATCGCATTCATTGCAACGGCGGCCATAAATTTGTCGCGGCCTTGTGCGCGGGCTTTCACATCGCTGTCGATCCAGCCGCGCAGCGCCTCGAGCAATTCGACAGCAGAAGGCTCGCCTTGGCGCCGGGCAGGTGCGGGCGGCGCAAGCGTGATGCGGCCCCGTTCCGCTTCGGGTGCATCTTCTTCCAGCAGCAACAGAAGATCGAGTTCATTCTCGCTCGTCCGCCGGCCAATCACCGCGCGCTCTAGGCTTGGGTCAACGCCCGTGCGCCAAATGTCGCCCATCTGCATACAGCCCAGGGCCCACCAGAGTGTGCGATAAATCAGCCAGAAGCGGAACCGATCACGCTCTACCGCGCGGCCGCTCTGCGCTTCATAGGCGGCAAAATAGCTTTCCAAATCGGCACAGCCAAAAGCAGGCTTATCAATATGGCCAAAGCGCCACACGGTCATGCAGCCATAGGCCAAATCTTCATGCGCATCGCCCCAATGCGCCAATTCCCAATCCAGCACGGCGGCCAAGCCTTTTGGCCCCACCATCACATTGCCCATGCGCAAATCGCCATGAACAAGGCTGGGGGGGGCGGGCGTTGGCAGATGGTCTTCGCACCATTTAATGGCCAGCGCGATAATGGGCCGATCGCCCCCATAGTCCGCAAAGCGGCGCTTTAAGTCCGCCAGCGCCGCCTTGGTATCCATATGCGGCAAAGCAATGTCATCGCGCGGGGAGATGGCGTGGATGCGCGCCAGTTCGCGCGCCAGATCTGCAATCAGGCTTGCCGGGGGCTCTGCCAGAATTTTGGCGGGATTTACCTCGGCCTCCACGCGCTTCATCACGTAGCCGGTGCCCAGATCATCTGCGGGGTCTAACTCCCCCACAATTTCTGGGGCCAGCACGCCGCCGGCATGCGCCGCGCGCACCAGCTTTGCTTCCACATCATGGCCAAAGGGCCGGCCCTCCATCATCGCGGCAGATGGCGCACGGCGCAGCACATAGCCCGCGCCGCCCCAATCAAAGGACCAGCTTTCCATATTCGCCCCGCCCGACAGGCGGATCAGGTTGGCAAGCGGCAGGCTTGCACCCCCTGCCATCCGCGCCAAGGCCCGGGCGAGTTTGTCAGGGTCGAGGCTCATCGCTTCCTCCAATAATCAAAGCTGCGCTGTTGAATGGCGTTTAAAAACGCACGGGCTGCCGGCCCTGTCCATTCCCCCCGATAATCGGTCCGCCCAATCCACCAGCCTTGGCCCGGCAGCTTATCACTTTCACGCACCACAAGTGCTGCAAGTTCTGGCTGGCCTGCGGCGGCTGCGCGCCGATCCACCTCATCCATCGTCCGGCACAGGCTGCGCATTTTGGGGCGCGAAAAGCGCAAGCCAAGCATCAACAACATTTCAGAATAGCTGACCGCCCGGCCTTCGCGCGCCAATGCCTGTAACAGCCCTTCGATATGCGCGACATTGGTCAACAGACCGGCGCCATCGCTGTCATCGGGGGCATATTCATCAATCATGCGGCCAGCCGCTTTTCCAGCACGCAAAAATAAAGGTCATCGCGCTTCGGTGCGCCAAAGCGCGTATCGCCATAAGGAAAGGGGGCTGTCTCACCCGTGTCATGATAGCCGCGCCGTTGATACCAAGCGATAAGTTCAGGCCGCTGTGCAATCACGGTCATGCGCGCCAGTGGCAGCTGCCATGTTTCACGCAGCCATTTTTCCGCTTGCGCCAAAACCTCGCGCCCCAGACCGCCGCCTTGCAAGGTCGGCCGCACCGAGACGGTGCCAATATAGCCATAGCCGGGGCGCTTTTGCAGTGTAACACAGGCAATCAGCCCAGCCGCATCATCTTCACAGACAAGCATATGCTGATCAACATCGGCCAGCGTGTCTGCCAACATCGCTTGGCTGATGCGATTGCCGCCCAAAAGATCGGCCTCAGTTGTCCAACCGGCACGACTGGCATCGCCGCGATAGGCCGATTCAATCAGCGCCTCCAGCGGGGGAATATCGTCTGATGTTGCGGGCCGCCAGATGCGCATCGGGGGTCAATTGGCCCGATATTGGTGGCCCAGCTGCGCCATCACCGCGTCAAATTCCGCTATTGTTTCGTCGATAATCTGACGCACGGGCTTTACGGCATCAATCCGCCCAGCAACTTGGCCCGTCAGCGCAATCGAGGCTTCCAGATCGCCGCCAAAATACAGGTCGCGAATATTGGCAAATTCGGGCCGCACATCGCCCTGCGGGTTCAGGTCCAGCGCGGTCGTCTTTTCCGTCCGCAGCGCGCGCAGCGCCGGCCCGGGGCCGTGGCGGTTGAGGAATACCGTGTCGGTTTCCTTGGCGCTGAGGATTGCATCTTTCCAATTATGGTGCACCGGGCTTTCGGCGGCAGATACCATACGCGTCCCCATCTGGATGCCTTCCGCCCCCAAAGCAAAGGCCGCGGCCATCGTCCGTCCGCACACCATGCCGCCTGCTGCGATAATCGGCACATCGACTTTGGATCGGATGAGGGGCAGCAACACCATCGTTGCCACATCGCGCGGGTTTTTAAAGCCGCCGCCTTCGGCCCCTTCGACCACCAGCCCATCAACGCCCGCCGCAATGGCCTTCAGCGCACCATCCAGCGTCGGGACAACGTGAAACACAGTAAGCCCCGCTTCTTTGAGAGGCCCGCAATAGCGATTGGGGTCGCCCGCCGAGGTGGTGACGAATTTAATCCCTTCATCGACGACAAAATCGACAATGCCGGGATCGCGCACAAAGGCCTGTGCAATGTTCACGCCAAAGGGCTTATCGGTCAGTGTCCGCATCTTGCGGATTTCCTCGCGCACTTCGTCCAGCGCGCCGGATGAGGTTTCAATAATCCCCATGCCGCCCGCATTGGACACAGCCGAGGCCAGAGGCGCGCGGGCAATCCACCCCATCGGGGCTTGCACAATGGGGTATTGCACACCCAGCATCTCGGTGATGCGGTTCTTCATGAAATCATCCTCTTCCTCATCTGGCCCTTTGGGCTTTTGCCCAACGTTCCTGAGAGCAAGCGGCGCGTCAAGCGGCCAGTTGGTTTAAAACTGCTTTTGCAAAGGCCGCACCCTTATCAGGCGCAAAATCTAAGAACAGTGCAGGCTCAATCGCTTCCAATTCCATCAGGCGGAATGCGCCCTCTGCATCACGCACCATGTCGACCCGGGCATAAAGCGGCGGCATGGGGGCTGCGGCCAACACCGCCTCGGCCAGCCTCTGCGCCGGGGCTGGCGCATCTATTGTCACTTCGCGCCCGCCAAATTGTTCTTGCACCCGAAAATCCCCAGAGGCGGGTGTCTTTAAAATGGCATG
>JAGWVG010000337.1 GCA_018970965.1 Alphaproteobacteria bacterium
ATAGATGCTGGCAATGTTGGTCTTGTTATAGGCATCAACAACCACAGCCCCTGCAGCATCAAGCTGGACGCCAACATCAGCCAAGCCGAGGCCTGGTGTTTTCGGCGTGCGGCCAATGGCCCACAGCAACATGTCGGTTTCGATTTGCCCGGCCTCACCGCCATCCACCAGCAAACTGCCATCAGATTGCCGCGTCACGCTTTTGAATGGGAAGTTGAAGCGCAGATCAATGCCTTTGGCTGTCGTCATGCCAACGAGGCGATCAACAATTTCGCTGTCATACCCGCGCAGCATCCGATCGCCTCGCGTCACCAGCGAAACGTCAACGCCAAAGGCATGCAGCACGCCTGCAAATTCGTTCGCAATATAGCCCGCGCCCGCAATGACCGCGCGTTTCGGCAGGGCGTCGAGATGGAAAATCTCGTTAGAGGTAATTCCCAGCTCCGCCCCGGGAATATCGGGAATGGTGGGCCATGCGCCGACTGCAATCAGAATATATTTGGCACTAATCTCTTGCCCATTCGCCAAACGAACCAGATTAGGCCCAGCAACAGTTGCACGCTCTGCAAAAATGGTTGCGTCGTTGTTGTTCAGGGTTTGCGTGTACAGCCCCTCAAGCCGCGTTACATCTTCCTGAACAATATCGCGCAGGCGCGGCCAGTTGAATTTCGCTTCAGATATGTCCCATCCAAAGCGCGCAGCATCGTGCAAATCCTCAGCAAAATGCGCGCCATAGACGAGCATCTTTTTGGGCACACAGCCGCGGATCACACACGTGCCGCCAACGCGATATTCTTCGGCAACGGCTACTGTCGCGCGATGTTGTGCCGCAACGCGCGCTGCGCGCACCCCGCCAGATCCTGCGCCAATGATGAACAAATCAAAATCAAAGCTCATGCGAATATCCACTAAAAAATTTTATTCTTTTGCGCTTACGCAAAAGCCCGATCAATCAAGGCTTGGGTCGAGGCATCAAAGCTGATGCTGCCTGCATCAATGGCTTTGGCCATCTCCTTGCCCAATTCCACACCAAATTGATCAAAGGGGTTGATCCCCAACAGCACGGCATTGGCGAAGGTGCGCTGTTCATAAAAGGCAATCAAAGCCCCCAAACTGCGCGGATCGAGATCCTCAAGCAAAATTGTGGTCGATGGCCGATCCCCGGCATAGGCCCGCGCGCCATCTTCATGCGGACGCCCCGTCATCAATGCGGCGCCTTGGGCAAAACAATTGCCCAGCAATTGGCGATGATGCGCCTCATCAAGGTCATGCCCTGGTTCAACCACCGCAACAAACTCCACCGGCACCAGCCGCGTTCCTTGATGCAGCAGCTGGAAAACCGCGTGCTGCGCATCGGTGCCCACACCGCCCCAGGTGATCGCTGCGCTGGGCATTCCAAGCGGTGCGCCAGCATAAGTGACGGACTTGCCGTTAGATTCCATTTCCAACTGCTGAAGATAAAAGGGCAAAAGCCGCAGCCGCTCATCATATGCAAACACGGCGCGCGTCTCCGCGCCACGCGCCAGCGAATAATATTGATCGACAAAGGCCGCGAGGACGGGTGCGTTGCGATCAATCGGCGCGAGGCGGAAATGTCGGTCCATTGCCGCTGCACCTTCCAACATTTCTTCAAACGCCGCCCATCCCAAAGCCAACGCAGCGGGAAAGCCAATGCTTGACCATAGCGAATAGCGGCCGCCCACTGTTTCTGAAAAAGGCAGAATGCGCGTCTCATCCACGCCCCATTCAAAAGCGCGCTCGGGATTTGCGGTCAGCGCCACCACCCGACCACTGGCATCTTCAACGCCCGCCTCAATCATCCAATTGAGTGCGCTTTCCGCATTCAGCATGGTCTCGGTTGTGGTGAAG
>JAGWVG010000048.1 GCA_018970965.1 Alphaproteobacteria bacterium
CCCGTGCGCGTGCAGCGGCTTGTTTCCGGCGCCGTGCGGATCGATGCGGCGCAGGTGCGAACGTGCAGCCTAAACCAAGGCATCACGCTGGCCGCGCCACGATTTTCCGGGCGTTTGAACGGCGCACCGCTGCGCCTCACAAGTGGCGAGGCCCGGCTTGATTTGCGCACCCAGCGTGCAGCAGCGCGCGCGCTGAGGATTAACTGGGGGCAGGGGGCAGAGGTATCAAATATTCGGCTGGACCAAGTGACGGCGCAACCGACGCGTCGTGGTTTTGAAGGGCAGATCACCGGCCTTGAAGGCCAGTTGGGCGGTATTCCGCTCGCAGTGCAGAAGATGACGGGTGTGTGGCGCATAGAGCGTGCAAATCTTGTGGTGAGTGCCGATGCCATGGTGGCTGACCGCTCAGCCACGCCGCGCTTCTTGCCGATGCGTGCGGCAGATATTTCCGCCCGGCTCGCGCAGGGCGTGTTGAGCGCCACGACCCATTTGCGTGAGCCTGTCAGCAATAGCGCAATTGCCGATGTTTCGCTGAAGCATGATCTTGCATCATCGCACGGCTTTGCAGACATTAATGTGCCTGGTTTGACTTTTGGCCCCGCTCTGCAACCGGATGCGCTGACCCCTGTGACCAAGGGCGTGGTGGCCAATGTGTTGGGGAGTGTCTCTGGAACTGGGCGTATAGACTGGGCGCAGGGGCAGGTGAGCAGTGCCGGGCGGTTCCAAACATCGGGGCTGGATTTCGCAGCGGCTTTTGGCCCGGTGCGTGGCTTGGCGGGCGACATCCAATTTTCAGATTTAATTGGGCTGGTGACAAAGGGCGTTCAACAAGCGCGCGTGGCGGCAGTTAATCCGGGGGTGGAAGTGACCGCTGGTGTCATCCGCTATCGCCTCCTCCCTGATTTTAAGGTCGCGGTAGAGGGTGCGCGCTGGCCCTTTGCAGGTGGGGCGCTCATTCTAGAGCCAACAATTCTGGATATGTCGCAAAGCGCACAGCGGCGGCTGACCTTCCGGGCAGAAGGGCTGGATGCCGCGCGCTTCATTGCCGCGATGGAGTTTGAAAATATTGCCGCAACTGGTGTTTATGATGGCGTCTTGCCGATGGTCTTTGACGCGCAAGGTGGGCGAATTGAAGGCGGGCGGCTTGTTGCGCGTGGCGGTGGCACAGTGTCTTATGTCGGCCCCGTTTCGAATGAAAATCTGGGGTTGATGGGGCGCTTTGCCTTCGATGCGCTTAAATCGATGCGGTATTCGCGGCTGGCGATTGATCTCAATGGCGCGATTGATGGAGATGTGATTACACGTGTGAGCTTTGCGGGTGTCAACCAAGCGCCGGTTGCGGGCGGGCGGACCAAATTGCCCATTAAAATTTTGGGAGCCTCTAATATTCCCTTTGTTTTCAACGTGACCATCACGGCCAAATTCCGGCAATTGTTTGATATGGCGCGCAGCGTGAATGATCCTTCGGTGTTCATCAATCGCGCTTATCCCAAGCTGCAGGCAGATCCTGCCTCGCCATCAAAGCCAGAAAAGCCCATTCAGCCTACAGACAGCTCCAAGCGGTAATAAGTGTGCGATGTTGACCTGCGGTCAATCTGGTGCGAATCCTTGGGCTATGAAGCGGATCATAACCCTGAGCGGACTCGTGTTTGGATTGCCCTTGGCGGGCTGTGTGCAAATTCAAGCACCCAGTAAGCCCATTGAGATCAACTTGAACGTGAACATCAGGCAAGAGGTCGTTCTGAGCTTGAAAAAAGACGCGCAAGACCTTGTGACCAACAATCCGGAGTTGTTCCCTCAATGATGCTGAAACATCGCAAAACGGGCTTTATTTTGGTGATGGGGGCTGTGCTGGCTCTGTCCGCCCCCGTGTTGGCGCAATCCAGCTTGGTGTCCGCGGCCTTGGCCAATGGCCAAGTGGGCGAACAGGCGGATGGCTATCTGGGCTTTCGTGACAACCCCAGCGAGGCGCTGCGCGCCGAAGTAGATGCCATTAATATCAAACGCCGCGCGGCCTATACCCAATTGGCGGGGCAGCGCGGTGTGACCGTGAAAGATGTGGGCGCAACAGTTGGATGTGAAACGCTTAAATCGCGCGTGGCCGTGGGCCGGACATATCTTTTGCCCGATGGCCTGTGGCGGGTGAAGGGGGCAGAGCCAATTGCCCTGCCGCCTTATTGCGGAAATTAAACCAGCTTAGCTGATAAAGGCGCGATACAGGCTGTAAGCGCTGGTCAGCGTCAGCACAGTGCCAACCATGAAGAGCAAGCGGCGGGCGGGGATGCGCTTCGCCAGAATTGCGCCAAAGGGCGCGGCGAACAAGCCGCCGATGATGAGGCCGACTGCCGCAATGGTGAAGGCCTGCAAGCCAATGGTTGCAATGAAGGTGGCCGAAATCACAACGGTTAGGAAGAATTCGGCTGTGTTGACGGTGCCGATTGTTTGACGCGGTTCCACGCCTTGCACCAGCAAGTTTGACGTCACGACTGGCCCCCAGCCGCCGCCGCCTGCGGCATCAAGAAAGCCGCCAATCAGGCCGAGCGGCTCAACGATTTTTGCAGGCTTATGCTCATGATGATTCATCTGCCACGCGCGCCAAAGCAGATAAACACCAATCATCGCCAAATAGGTCATCACAAAGGGGCGCGCGGCTTTGGCATCAAGACTAGCGAGCCAATAGGCCCCAGCCATTCCGCCAATGGTGCCGGGGATGACCAACCGCAAGAACAGCTTCCAGTTCACATTGCGATGATAGGTGTGGCTGATTGCTGATGCAGCTGTCGTAAAAGTTTCAACCAAGTGGACGCTGGCAGATGCGCGGGCGGGCGGAAGGCCCAGAACACTGACGAGCAGCGTGTTGGTAATGACGCCAAAAGCCATGCCCAAAGCGCCATCCACCAATTGGGCAAAAAACCCAACGGCCAAAAATGGCAGGATGGCCTGAAGATGGTCTGCGCTCAATTCTGGCACTTTCTCGTCCCCCTGAAACGCGCTTTACCCTGAATTGGTTCCAAACGCGATAGCAAGGCTCAGCTGGTCTTCGCCCTGCGATGATCAAAACCTATCAAGTCACTAGGGATTGAGAACCAAGTTTTTCTTTCGGGCAGGCAAGCCGTCCATTGGGCTGATGACCAAGGCTGGCTTATGCGCCGCCTTATGTCACTTTGCCTTATGGCCTGTTGACTTGGCTTCCTGTGCTTCCTAAGGGGAGCGCGCCTTGGCGGGGTTGCTCAGGTCCATGGCGGTTTAGCTTTCGGTGAGAAGGACGAATCGACATGGCTCAGGATGATCCCGCGCAGGACGGAAATGGCTCGTCAGACCCTCGGCTCGATTCGTTAGACATGCAGCTGGAGAAGGTCAGAAAAGTCGTAAAGGTCCGTTCGGAGAAGAAGGATCAGGCACCTGCCAAAGGAATGCGGCAGGGCAATAGGGTCCTCACCGAATTGATCGCCGGCCCTGCGGGTGGTGCATTGCTCGGCTGGTTTTTGGACCAGCAGTTTGGCACAGCCCCCTGGATCCTGTTGGTCGCCATGTTCCTTGGGATTGTGGTGGCGTTCAGGAACATCATTAGGATTTCAAACGAGCGTCCGGAATAGTCCGGGCGCTTTGTGTGCATAAACGGGGTTGGAAACACGTGGCTTCCGAAGGCGGCAAGATCGATCCGATGCACCAGTTTTTGATTGAGCCGATCGCGCCGCTCAATCTCGCTGGTTATGACATCTCGTTCACCAACTCATCGTTGTTCATGCTGATCGTGCTGGGCACGATTTGGCTGTTCATGCTGGGCGGTATGAAGCGGGATCTGGTTCCCGGTCGCTGGCAGGCAGCAGTCGAAGGCGTGACTGGCTTCATCAACGATATGGTCTCCACCAGCGTTGGCCCGGAAGGCAAGAAGTACGTCCCTCTCGTCTTTTCGTTGTTCATGTTCATCCTCGTTGCCAACTTCATGGGCATGATGCCCTTTGGCATTGTGCCGGGTGTTCATGCGTTCACCGTAACGAGCCATCTGACGGTCACCGCGGTTCTCGCGATCCTCAGCTTTGGCACGGTGCTGGTTGTTGGCCTGTGGAAGCACAAGCTGCACTTCTTCTCGCTGTTCGTGCCGCATGGCACGCCGTGGTGGCTGATGTGGCTCATTCCGTTCATTGAGCTGTTTTCGTTCATGATCCGCCCGTTCAGCCTTGCGCTGCGTCTCTTCGTCGCGATGACGGCGGGCCACGTGCTGATGAAGGTGCTGGCAGGTTTCGTGATCAACGGCCTGAATGCCGATGCCGCTTGGGTGGCCCCGGTTGTCAGCTTGCCGAGCTTTATCCTGATGATTGGCATTACCATGCTGGAACTGCTGGTGTGTGCGATCCAGGCCTATGTCTTTGCGCTTTTGACCTCGCTCTACATTAACGACGCGGTCAATTTGCACTGAGTTTTCGTACCCACCACTAACCAAGATTTTTTCAAAGGGAGTTTATCATGGACGCAGAAGCTGCAAAGTTGATCGGTGCCGGTCTTGCCGCAATTGGTGCGGGTCTCGCCGCAGGCGGCGTGGGCAACGTCTTCGGTTCGTTCCTTCAGGGCGCACTGCGCAACCCGGCTGCCGCTGACGGCCAGCAGGGTCGCCTGTTCATCGGCTTCGCCGCTGCCGAACTTCTCGGCCTGCTGGCGTTCGTCGTTGCGATGATCCTGATCTTCGTCGCGTAACGAACCGACCAACCACATAAGGACGGCTTTCCGCCATGCCCCAGATTTCCCAGATCCTTGAGACCTATGCGTCCCAATTCTTCTGGCTGCTGATTGTCTTTGGCCTTCTCTATTTTGGGATTGGCCGGGCGATGCTGCCGCGGATTGAGGCGACGGTCGATGCCCGCGATTCCAAAATCGCGGGTGACCTCGCCGCCGCTGAAAAGGCGCGCGCTGAGGCGGGCGATCTGGAAGGGGCGTGGCAGGCTGACCTGACACAGACGCGCGCTGCCGCTCAGGCCGAAGCCCAGAAGGCCAAGGCAAAGGCGCAGAAGGATGCCGATGCGCGTCTTTCTAAAGCTGATGCTGAAATTGCGGCAAAGACGGCGGATGCCGAAGCCGCGATTGCCAAGGCACGTGCCAAGGCGCTGGGTGGCATTGACGCTGTTGCGGCGGACGCAGCCCAAGACATTGTCGCCAAAGTCTCGGGCATCAAGGTGACGCCGGCTCAGGCCGCGCAAGCAGTAAAGACGGTACTCGCCAATGGCTGAAACCACGCACGCCTCGACTGAAGCCGCCGGTGGCGCGGTGGAACATGCCAGCCCGGCTGCTTTGGGTATGGACGCCACAATGTGGGTGGCGCTTGCGATGCTCATCGTCATCGCGATTGCCCTTTGGCAGCGCGTGCCTGGGATGATTGCTGCTGCTCTCGATAAGAAGATCGATGGCATTCGTGAGCATATCGAAGCCGCTGAAAACCTGCGCAAAGAAGCTGAGGCTTTGAAGGCAGACTATCAGAAAAAGGCTAAGGCAGCAGCGAAGGATGCCGAAGCCATGAAGGCGGCCGCGGCTGAAGAAGCCAAGCAGATTGTGGCCAAGGCTAAGGCAGATGCCTCTGCGCTGATCGCGCGTCGCACGCAGACCGCGGAAGAAAAGATCGCGGCGGCTGAACGTGCTGCTGTGGCCGATGTCCGTAATCGTGCTGCGCAAGTGGCAGCTGCTGCGGCAGCCCAGCTGATTGCCAAGGGCCATGACGGCAAGGCAGATAAGGCGCTGATTGATCAGACGATCTCGTCGCTGAATTAAGCCTGCTCATCAGGCGCATGAAAAGGGCGGGCCGAGAGATCGGCGCCGCCCTTTTTCCTTTTGGCTTGAGCGTGAGCCTGTGTCCTCTTTAAAACCGGATCATGATTTTCCGCGCAAGTGCGGGCGAGAGGCTGTTTACCGCCTGCAAGAGCTTCACCATCCCAACATTGGCCTCAAGCGCGTTACGCTCCATCCCTTGAACAATTTGACGGGCACATTCCGCAGGGGCCATTTTGCGGCTGCCGCGCCCGGCTGTTAGCTTGGTCTCAACAACGGGCGGCAATGCCTCCAGCACATGCACCTGCGTACCTGCCAATTGCGCGCGGATTGCCTGAGTGTAGCTGCGCAAGGCTGCCTTGGTGGCGCAATAGACTGGCCCACCTGCGCGCGGCGCAATTGCTAAGCCGGACGTCACGTTGACAATCATTGCTTCGGGCCGCGCGCGCAGCGTGTTCATCATGTGCGTGATCAGGTGGATCGGGGCATTCAGGTTTAGGAAGATGCAGCGATCATTGTCGCTGAGGTCAGGTTTGGCCTCGCGGAAGTCATGGTCGCTGCCCGCGCCTGCATTGTTAATCAGCACATCAATAGATCGCCCGGCCAAAGCGGCCACAACCGCATCGACGCCCCCTTGCTGAGAAAGATCAGCGGTGATCACTTCAAATCCTAGGGCCTGCATCTCGGCCACGCGGCTGGCCGTGCGTCCTGTCAAAATCAGTTGCGCGCCTTTGGCTTGCAATTGCAGCGCCAGTTCGCGCCCGATTCCATCGGTGCCGCCCGTCAATACTATGGTCTTGCCCGCCAGTTGCATCTAATGTCTCCCCAGCCTGTTGGTGTTGTTGAGCTTATTGGTCCCAATCTCGTTTCTATGTCCGATCCTAATTCGCCCAATCGCTTTCATGAAGAGCGCGCAGCCTACACGGTTCGTGGGGCGGACCAACCTGATCTTGAGGCGGGGGTGGCCGTCATTCGCAATGTCGTCAAAACGCTGCCGACCAAGCCGGGTGTGTATCGCATGTATGATGCGCGTGGCGATGTGCTGTATGTTGGAAAGGCAAAGGCGCTTAAGAACCGCGTGACCAATTATACGCAGGTTGATCGGCTGCCCAATCGCCTGCGCCGCATGGTCGCGCAAACACGCAGCATGACTATTGTGACGACCAATAGCGAGGCTGAGGCACTGTTGCTCGAAGCGCAGCTCATCAAGCGCTATCGTCCGCCCTACAACGTGCTGCTGCGTGATGATAAAAGCTTTCCATTCATCCTGTTGCGCGCCGACCATGAGTATCCACGCATTCAAAAGCATCGTGGCGTGCGGCGCGCCAAGGGCAATTATTATGGGCCTTTTGCCAGTGCAGGCTCAGTCAACACCACGCTCAACGCCTTGCAAAAGCTGTTCCTGCTCCGCTCGTGCACCGATAGTTATTTTAACAATCGGGATAGGCCCTGCCTGCTCTATCAAATCAAGCGCTGCTCTGCCCCCTGTGTCGGGCGGATTGATGGCAAGGGCTATGCTGATTTGGTGGAGGATGCCAAATCCTTCCTCGGCGGCAAATCAACCGCTGTGCAGGCGAAACTTGCAGGTGAAATGGAGCAGGCGGCAGAAGCGCTGGATTTTGAGCGTGCGGCGCTGTTGCGGGATCGTTTGAAGGCACTGACATTTATTCAGGGCAGTCAGGCGATTAATGCGGAAGGCGTGGGGGACGCCGATATTTTCGCGCTCGCTGCCAAGTCAGGGCATATTGGCATTCAGGCCTTTTTCATTCGGGGTGGGCAGAATTGGGGGCATCGTGCCTTTTTCCCCAGCCATACGGCGGATTTGGAAGAGGCTGAGATTTTCTCGAGCTTCTTGGCGCAATTCTACGAAGACGTCCCACCTGCGCGGATGATTTTGCTGGATCGCGAATTGCCTGACGCAGAGCTGCTGGCCGAGGCGCTGACGGCGCAATTGGGGCGCAAGGTTGAGCTGCAGATGCCGCAGCGAGGCGACCGCAAACGCTTGGTTGATCAAGCGCGCCGCAATGCGGTGGAGGCGCTCGACCGCCGCTTGGCGGAAACCACAACACAGGCCAAGTTGCTGCGCGAGGTGGCCGAGCTGTTTGATCTGGCGGAACCACCGCAGCGGATCGAAGTCTATGACAACAGCCATATCCAAGGCACCAATGCCCTTGGGGCAATGATTGTCGCGGGGCCAGAAGGCTTTCAAAAAGGCCAATATCGCAAATTCAACATTCGTAATGCCGAAACAGTGCCGGGCGATGACTTCGCGATGATGCGTGAAGTGATGGAACGCCGCTTTGGCCGCGCGCTTGAGGAAGACCCAGATCGGGATAAAGGTCTCTGGCCAGATTTGGTGTTGATTGATGGTGGCAAGGGGCAGGTTAGCGCCGTTAAGGGCGTGCTGGAGGCTCTCGGCATCGAAGATTTGTGCTATGTCGGCGTCTCTAAGGGGCCTGACCGCAATGCCGGGCGCGAGATTTTCCACTTTCCCGATGGGCGGGAGTTTAGCTTGCCGGTCAATTCGCCGGTGTTGTTCTATCTCCAGCGCTTGCGCGATGAGGCGCACCGATTTGCCATTGGCGCACACCGCAACAAACGCGCCAAGGCATTGACCACCAGCCCGCTTGATGATGTGCCCGGCATTGGCCCAGCACGCAAAAAGGCGCTGCTGCGACATTTTGGGACAGCAAGCGCGGTGCGCGCGGCCAGCCTGGAGGATCTGCAGCGCGCGCCGGGTGTTTCGGCGGCCGTGGCACAAGCGGTGCATGATTTTTACCACGGCAATGGCTAGACGAGGCCACAGGTCGTGACAGCGCGTTGCGACGCGCTATACAGGGCAAAATCAATGAGCGTTGAGCCATGCCCCAGATAGAAGATCGCGTATTTATTGGCTTTGTCATCGCAGCGACGCTGGCGATGATGTGGATTGCCTCGCCTTTTTTCGGCGCGATCCTGTGGGGCTTGGTGGCGGCTATTGTCTTCATGCCAGTCAATCACCAGTTGCAGCGGGCCTTGGGCGGCCACCGCAATACCGCTGCGGGTCTGACCTTAATCCTCATTCTGGCGCTGGTTATCGTGCCGGCGGTGATTATCGGATCGCTGCTGCTGGATGAGGCTGTGTCGACCTATCAAGGGCTTGCTAAAGATCAAATTGATATTGGCGCAATGCTAGAAACATTGCGTGCCGCCGCGCCGAGGCCGGTTTTGCGGCTGCTGAACCAATATTCGCTGACGGATATTGCTGGGCTGGAAGAACGGCTTTCTACCTTTTTAACAAGTGCGCTGCGCATTGCGGCAGAACGCGCGGTGGATTTTACACAAAGTGCCTTTGGCTTTGCTGTGGGCTTGGGCATCATGTTGTATCTCACTTATTTCTTCCTGCGTGATGGTCGGCAAATTGCAGAGAAAGTGAGCAGCCGTTTGCCACTGCATGATGGCAAGCGCCGCGCGCTGTTTGAAAAATTCACAACAGTGATCCGCGCCACGGTGAAGGGCAGCATTGTTGTGGGCGTGGTGCAGGGCATTTTGGGCGGATTGAGCTTTTACCTGCTTGATATCCATGCCCCCTTGCTGTGGGGCGTGGTGATGGGGCTGTTGTCGCTTGTCCCCGCTATTGGCACCGGCTTGGTGTGGGTGCCGGTGGGCATCTATTTGCTTGCGACAGGCGATACGAGCCGAGGTATGACGCTGTTGTTCATCGGCTTTTTCATCATTTCGATGGTTGATAATATCTTGCGGCCCATCTTGGTCGGCAAGGATACGCGCATGCCCGATTATGTCGTGCTGATCGCCACCTTGGGTGGCATTTCTGTGCTGGGCATGAATGGCTTGATCATTGGCCCAGTCATCGCGGCGATGTTTATCGCCGCATGGGACATCTACGCC
>JAGWVG010000049.1 GCA_018970965.1 Alphaproteobacteria bacterium
CACTTCTGGTGTGAAGGTGCCAAACATCCGGTCCCAAATGATAAAGACGCCCGCATAATTCCGGTCCAGATAGCGCGGATTGGTCGCATGATGGACCCGGTGGTGGCTCGGCGTATTCATCACCGCCTCAAACCAGCGCGGGAACCGATCAATCACCTCGGTATGGATCCAGAATTGGTAAATCAAATTCACGCCGCCGCAGAAGAAAACCATCGCCGGGTGAAAGCCGATCAGCATCAGCGGCAAGCGGAAGACAAAGTTGATGGCAAGAAACCCGGTCCATGTCTGCCGGAGCGCCGTCGATAAATTATAATGCTGGCTGGTGTGATGGTTGACATGGCTTGCCCATAACCAACGCACACGATGTGCCGTGCGGTGGAAGGCATAATAAGCCAAATCATCCAGCACAAAGCAGGCAATCCACGCCCACCATGTAAAGGGAATGGTCGTCAGCCGAACGTCGTAAACCGCCGCGGCCATTGCAAAGGTCATCCCCGCCACCAGCACGCCGGCAATCGTGCTGCCAAAGCCCATTGCAAGCGAGGTCAGCGTATCGCGCGGTTCGTATTTTTCGGGCGCGCGCCGCCAAGCCCAGAGCATTTCGATAAGAATGAGGAGAACAAAAACAGGAACCGCATAGTCGACGGGGTTGGGCAGCTTGGTGATCATGCCTTGAGACTCCTCAGGCCCGCCGCCCAGCTTGCAGCCGCCTCCCCCAAATATAGTGTAATCGTTCCAAAGCGCCGATCACTTGTGCCAATTGTCAGAAAATCTTGGTCCAGCCGCGCATCGACATCGGCATCAAGCAGACGGCCCGCAAAGGCCGCACCATGGCGCCGGATCAGCAATTGCCGCCCTTGGGCATCGCGCAGCAACGCCCCAATGCCGGCGCGATCCAGTGCCACATCCACAGCCTCAAATCCGCAAACCAGTTCGTCGGCAATTTCGCACGCATGCGCAGCATCCCGGATACGAACATCGCCGCCCAATTTCAGGATGCGCGCAACACCGGCCAGCGCCAGGATCGCCAGCAGCGAAACGCCCAGCTTGACCAGCAGCGGCATCATCAAGCGCGCGCCTTCAGCATATCCATCAGCGGCCGAACGGGTGATACATCATAGCCGGCCTTGGCCGCCATATTGGTAAGCGCATCGGGATCGCCGCCCTGCGCGCTTTCTGCCAGCGCCCAGAGCAAGGTTGAGCGCGTGCCCGATCGACAATAGGCAAGCACCTTGCCCTTGGCGCCCGACAGAGCCTCGACCATGGCGTGCACCTGTGGCTCGCTAAACCCGCTATGCGTGATGGGAATGGCGACATATGCAATGCCCGCGGCGCGCGCGGCGGCTTCAATCTGGGCACCCGGCACCTGATCATCCGATTCGCCTTCGGGGCGATTGTTGATGATCAAAGCCACGCCCAAATCCTTGGCTTCCGCTACGGCATCAACGCCAATTTGCGGAGCCACAAAAATGTCATTGGTCAACGTGCGGAACATGGGACTTTCTCCTATCAGAATTGCTTTAGAACAGCCAGAAACGCATCGCCATAGGCATCAAGCTTGCGTGTGCCCACGCCGCTGATCAACGCCATATCGCGCAGGCTTTTCGGGCGGATCTGCGCCATCTCGCGCAACGTCGCATCATGGAAGATGACATAGGGCGGCACGCCCGCCTCCAAGGCCAATTCTCGGCGGCAGGCACGCAGCGCGTCAAAAATAGGATCAGGCAAATGGTCGCCCGCCGCCGCCCGGCGCTTGCCCCGCTCTTTGCGCGGTGCCAACACCAAATCGACCGGACATTCCCCTTTCAAAATCGCCCGTGCTTCGGGACCCAACATCAGCCCGCCATGTTCAGTCGTGCGCAAGGCATCGCGCACCAACAAAGCGCGCGACACGGGCTTGAGCAAGGGCGCCTCTTCTGCTGTCACAATACCAAAGACCGATAACCGATCATGCTGTTGCTGCACCACGCGGTCATCTGCGGCGCCTGTCAGCACCCGTTCTACATGGCCAAGGCCGTAGCTTTGGCCCGTGCGATACACAGCCGAGAGCAGCTTGCGCGCAACATCCGTTGCCTCAGTGCGCTCAGGCGGGGTGAGGCAATTGTCGCAATTGCCGCACATCTCTGCCGGGCTCTCGCCAAAATGCCGCAGCAAAATCGCTCGCCGACACCCCCCAGTTTCGACCAGAGCACCCAGCGCCGCCAACCTTGCGCGTTCCCCCGGCAAACGCCGATCATCGACATCCGCCAACCATTGCCGGGCGCGAACAAAATCTTCCGCGCCCCAAAACATCTGCGCCACAGCGGGATCACCATCACGCCCCGCGCGACCAGTTTCCTGATAATAAGCCTCTATGGATTTCGGCAGCCCCGCATGGATAACAAAGCGGACATCGGGCTTATCAATGCCCATGCCAAAAGCGATGGTGGCGACCATCACCATATCTTCAGACGCGACAAAGTCGGCCTGGTTCTTGCGACGCACCTCAGGCTCTAACCCCGCATGATAAGCGCGTACCGGACGGCCTGTAACAGCAAGCGCCGCGGCCAGCCGCTCGGTCGCATCGCGCGATCGGGCATAGACAATCCCCGCCCCCGGTGTCGCGCGGACCATATCGACAATTTGCTTGGTTCCTGACTCGCGCGGTGCAATCGCATAGCGGATATTGGGCCGATCAAAGCCCGAGACAATCATGCCAGCAACTGGAATGCCCAATTGCGCAAGTATGTCGCCACGCGTGTGCGCATCTGCTGTGGCCGTCAGCGCCAAACGCGGCACATTGGGAAAGGCATCCATGAGCGGCGCGAGCAGCCGATAATCAGGCCGGAAGTCATGCCCCCATTCAGACACGCAATGTGCCTCATCAATGGCGAACAAGCTTATCTGCCCCCGCGACAAGAGCTCGCGAAACTCTGGGCTTGAGGCGCGTTCTGGCGCAACATAAAGCAAGTCCAGCCCACCATCTTGAAAGCGCGCCATAGTTTCAGCGCGGTTCTCATCAACCGAGGTCAGGCTTGCTGCACGAATGCCGACAGCATCTGCCGCGCGCACCTGATCTTGCATCAGGGCAATGAGCGGGGAGATGACAATGCATGTCCCTTCCAGCAGAACAGATGGCAATTGATAGCATAAAGATTTGCCGGCCCCGGTGGGCATCACCGCCAGCGTCCGCGCTCCCGCTAAGACGCGATCAATCACTTGGCTCTGCACGCCGCGAAAGGCGGCATAGCCAAAGATTGCCTGCAAGTGGTCGAGCGGGGTAACGCCCGGGTTACGCAGCGGCAATGGCCTCGCCCTCATCCCCTTCGGCCTGTTGACGCGCCCACATTTCGGCATAGAGCCCAGCTTTACGCAGCAGGGCGGCGTGCGTGCCCCGTTCGGCCACGCGCCCGGCGTCGAGCACAATAATCTCATCGGCATCGACAATCGTCGACAGTCGGTGCGCGATAACAATTGTGGTCCGCCGTTCCGACACGCTTTCTAAAGTTGCCTGAATCTCAGCTTCGGTTCGGCTGTCGAGCGCAGACGTCGCTTCATCGAGGATCAGCACGGGCGGGTCTTTCAGCAAAGTCCGTGCAATCGCCACGCGCTGCTTCTCCCCGCCCGATAATTTCAGCCCGCGCTCACCCACTTGCGTTGCATATTGCTGGGGCTGGGCAGCAATAAAATTGTGAATCTGCGCGCCGCGCGCTGCTGTTTCAATCTCGGCTTGCGTTGCATCGGCGCGGCCATAGCCAATATTATAGCCAATGCTGTCGTTGAACAGCACCGTGTCTTGCGGAACAATACCAATTGCCGCGCGCAATGAGGCTTGCGTGACATGACGAATATCTTGCCCATCAATTGTGATGCGCCCGCCGGTTACATCATAAAAGCGATAGAGCAGCCGAGCGAGCGTCGATTTGCCCGCACCTGACGGGCCGACAACCGCAAGCGTTTTCCCTGCTGGGATCGTAAAGCTAACGCCCTGCAAAATGGGCCGTTCGGTTTCATAAGCGAAATGCACATCTTCAAACGCCACAGCCCCGCCCAAGAGGCGCAGTGCAGACGCCCCGGGCGCGTCGACCACTTCGGCAGGCGTATCAATTAAGTCAAACATCGCGGCCATATCGGTGATGCCCTGGCGAATGGTGCGATAGACCATGCCCAGCATATCGAGCGGGCGAAACAGCTGCGCGAGCAGCGTGTTCACAAAGACAACATCACCGGTACTAAATTGACCGCGTGACCAGCCCCAGACGGTAAACGCCATCGCGCCGGCCATCAGCATATTGGTGATCAGCGATTGACCGATGTTGAGCCACGCAAGCGAGTTTTCAGACCGCACGGCTGCATCGGCATAGCGCCGCGCAACTTTGCTGTAATAGGCTGTCTCACGCTCTTCAGCGTTGAAATATTTGACCGTTTCATAGTTCAACAAACTATCGACTGATCGGGCAATGGTGGCGGTATCCAGCTCATTCATTTCTGCGCGCAGCGTGTTGCGCCAATCCGTCACGCGCTGAGTGAAGACGACATAAGTGACAACCATGATGCCAGTTGCAACGACCAGCCCGGCGGAAAACTTCATCCAGAAGATGATCATGACCGCGGCCAGCTCAATCACCGTGGGGGCCAAGTTGAACAGCAGGAAATAGAGCATCACATCTATGCTCTTCGTGCCCCGTTCAATGACTTTGGTGACAGCGCCCGTGCGGCGCGCGAGATGGAAGCGCAGGCTTAATTGGTGGAGATGCGCAAACACATGCTCCGCCAGACGCCGCGTCGCATCTTGGCCCACGCGCTCAAACACCACATTGCGCAGATTGTCGAACAACACACCCGAAAAGCGCGCACCCGTATAGGCCACCACCAGCGCAATTGGCAGCAGCACCCCGGCTTGCAAGCCCGGGGCCATCTGATCAATCGCCCGACCATAGACAAAGCCCATGCTCAGCTGCACGCCTTTGGACGCGAGGACCAGCAGCATCGCCAGCACGATGCGCGTGCGCAGTGCGGGTGCATCTTTGGGCCAAAGATACGGCAAAAAGCGCCGCATCACGGCAAAATCGAGTGGGGTTTGATCTGGGGAACTGGGGGTCTGCGGTGGCATGGCCCTCCCCTAGATCATAACGCCCCTCAAAGGAAACGGCACACGCGCCTAATCGGCAAAAAACGGTGCAGCAATCTCATCACGCACCCGCGCAATCCGCCCACTGGCCTTATCAATCATTGCCCAAGTCGTTTTCGCGCGGACCACACATTTTCCGGCGCCGTCGTAAAATTCTACATTCCGGTCAAACCGCGCACCCTTTGGCCGATCGCTGATCCATGTCCGCGCGGTGACTGGCTCTCCCGGGCCTACATTGCCCAGATAATCAATCTCATGCCGGGTCACGACCCAGATATAGGCATCGACATCTTCGGGCCGCGCCGCTGCGCGCCAATGCGTTGTGGCCACATCCTGAATCCAGCGGACCCAAACCGCATTGTTCACATGCCCCAGCTCATCAATATCCGCCGCGCTGGGTGTGATGCTGAGGTGAAAGTCTGCCATAACGCCCCGCTATTTCTGACCCGCCATACCCAGTTGCCAGAGGAAGAATGCGTATTCTTCCGCATCTTCGCGCAAGGCATCAAAACGGCCCGATTTGCCGCCATGGCCCGCACCCATATTTGTTTTCAGCAGCAGCATGTTCTTGTCCGTCTTCGTCGCGCGCAATTTGGCAACCCATTTGGCGGGCTCCCAATAGGTCACGCGCGGATCATTAAGGCCTGCTGTCACAAACAGGGGCGGATAGGCCTGCGCACGAACATTGTCATAGGGGCTGTAACTGCGGATCAGCTCAAATGCCTTTTTGTCCTCAAGCGGGTTGCCCCATTCGGGCCACTCACCGGGCGTCAACGGCAAGCTCTCATCAAGCATGGTGTTGAGCACATCCACAAAAGGCACATGCGCCGCAACTGCCCCCCAAAGCTCTGGATTGGAATTGACGACCGCCCCCATCAACTCGCCCCCCGCCGAGCCGCCCGCGGCCACCACACGGCCTGGCTTTGCAAAGCCTTTGTCAATCAGGCCTTTGGCAACATCGACAAAGTCATTGAACGTATTGGTCCGCTTGGTCAGCTTGCCATCGAGATGCCATTGCTGACCCAGATCATCCCCACCGCGAATATGCGCGATGGCATAGGCAAAGCCCCGGTCCAACAGCGAGAGGCGAAGCACTGAAAAGCCGGGCGGCATGGCATAGCCATAGGCCCCATAGGCATAGAGATAGAGCGGGCCATTCCCGTCTTTCTTAAAGCCTTTGCGATAGACGACCGAAACGGGCACTTTGGTGCCATCGCGCGCGATAATCTCCATCCGCTCAGTTTCATATTGGCTGGCATCATAGCCACTGGGGATTTCCTGCACCTTCAGCGTCGTCATCGCGCCTGAGGCAAGATCATAATCCATCACTGTATCGGGCGTGACCATCGATTCATAAGCCAGCCGCAGCTTGGTGACCTGATATTCAGGGTTCTCATCCAAGCTGGCAGTGTAGCTGGCTTCGGGGAAGGCAATTCGCTTGGGCGCGCCGCCTGCATAAGAGTGGATTTCAATCTGATCCAAGCCGTTCTCACGGCCTTCCACCACGAAGAAATCGGCAAAAGTGGTGACAGCCGTCATGTAAAACATGGCACTGGGCGCGATCCGCTCTGTCCATTCGCCTGGCTTGCTGATGGGCGCGGTCACCAGTCGGAATTGCGGACTGACGTCATTGGTGTGGATGAACAGCGTATCGCCGTGATCTTCCACATCATATTCCACGCCATTTTGCCGTGCGCGCACCAATAGGGGGGCAGCGCCAATATCATTGGCGGGCAACAGGCGGATCTCGCTCGTTTCATGATTGCCCGCCGAGATCATGATCCACTTCCGGCTTTGCGTCATACCAACGCCCGCTTGGAAGGTTTGATCCATTTCCTGATAAAGCAGCCTATCCGTCTTGGGATCGCTGCCCAATTGGTGGATCATGATCCGGTCAATCCGCCAATTTTCATTGGCCAAACCGTAAAGCAGATATTTGCCATCAGTTGTGAAGACAAAATCGCCCAATGTATCGGCAATTTCGCCCGGCAATTCTTGCCCCGTTTTCAAATCACGAAACCGAATGGTGTAGCGCTCTGACCCATTGGTATCTGTCGCATAAGCAAGAATGCGATCATCCTCGGTCAAGGCAATGCTGCCAAGCCGGAAATAGTCCTTCCCCTTGGCCAGCTCTGCCTCGTCGAGCATGACTTCGTCGGCACCCCCGGCCACGCGCCGCCGCATCCATTGCTTATACTGCGCGCCTTTTTCAAAGCGTCGCCAATAAACGTAATCGCCATCCTTTTGCGGGACAGATGATTCGTCTTCCTTCAGCCGCCCCTTCATTTCTTGAAAGATCGTTTCGACCAAGGCCTGATGGGGCGCCATTTGCTGTTCAAAATAGGCGTTCTCGGCCTTCAAATAGCCCAGCACTTCGGCATCATCGACTTGCGGGTACCCCGCATCGCGCAACCAAGCATAAGGATCGTCAATACGATAGCCGTGATGCTCAAAGCTATGCGGCTTTTGAGCAGCAAAGGGAGGCGTGGCGCGTTCTATCGTCATAGGGGCTTTCTTTTGGGGTACAGGATGTGCCGCTGCCAACGCTGCTGGCAGCACAGTGAGAAAGAGAGTCAGCAGAGCAATTCGCTTCACCCCACGGACATTGCCATGGCCGGGCGCTTTGCCAAGCGAAAAATGGGGCCCGCCGCGCGGTAAGGCGTTAACGACTCTTGGCCTTGGCGCGGGCTTCAGCAATCGCCGCTTTCAGCGCGTCATACCCGACAGCGCCGACCAGCACCTTATCCCCAACGACCCAAGCGGGTGTGCCCGACAAATCAAGCTGGCGCTGCAAGGTCAGGTTCCGGGCCAACTCTCGATCAATCTCAGGCGCGCGCAGCGCGCGCGCATCAATACCCAAGCGCTTGCGGGTGGCGTCCACCAATTCGGGGGAAGGCCGGCCTGCGGCATAGAGTGGCTTGTGCATCGCGCGGAACTTGCCCGCCAGAGCCGCCGCAACCGAGAGCCGTGCCGCCTCCAGGCTGTCATCCCCCAGCACCGGCATATCGCGATAGACGATCTTTAATTTCTTATCTTCGGCCAGCAGCCGATCAATATCGGCAATCGAGGCACGGCAATAGCCACAGGCATAATCGTAAAATTCAACCAGCGTTACATCCGCATCTGCCGCCCCGTCCCAGGCATCGCCAATCGGCGTTTCAATAGCAGCGCGGTTTGCTGCCACAGTTTTGCCAAGCTCTTGCGCCCGCAAATTCTCCATTGCTTCGGGAAGAATCTCGGGGTGCGACAAAATATATTCGCGCACAATTTTTTCGATGGCGGCCCGGTCAGATAGGTCGACACTGCCCGTCGCGGAAATTACCAGCGTCGAGGCCACCGCGCCCAACACAGCTGCTGCTGCCGCAATTGCCATAATCTTCTTTCCTTCTGTCACTTACGACGTCCCCTGCCGGCTTCCAGCGCACCGCGCGATGCCATGGCAATATCTTGTGCGCGAATCCAGTCTGGCGTGCCTTGGGGAATACCCGTCATCGCCGCTTGGGCACTGCGCAGCGCCAATTGCGGTTGATCCATCAGGCTATATCGTTCAGCCGTCGCCAATTGCGCGCGTGGCAAATCGCCTTGGCGTTCATAGACAACGCCCAATTGATACCACGCAAAAGGGTTTTCATTATCGCGCGCCACGGCCGCTTTCAGCACGCGCGTGGCTTCAACCAAATTGGCCTTGTCTTCAGTCGCGACAAGCGCATGGCCAAAAAGCGCCGCAATCAGGGGCTGCGATAGGGTTCGGTCATTGGCCTCTCGCAAAATGGGTAATGCGTCTTTGGGCCGCCCGGATTCCAGCAAAATCTGGCCTTTAAGCTCCAAAAAATAAGGGTCATGCGGCACCATCTGAAGCAGGGCGTTCGCCTCGTCCAAAGCCCTGTCAGGGTAGGCGCTGCGATGCCAGGCATATGCACGGGCATAGCGCGCTGGGATGGTGGCATCTGTAACTGGATACGCCTTAAGCGTTTCTGGCGGATCAGCCACAAAGCCCATCAGCTTGGCTTTGACACGTTGAAAACGCGCTTCAATTGCCGGGTCAGAGGGGCGCAACCATGCGGCATCTTTTTCCACCACATGCTGCAAATTGGCAATGCGATCACCCGTCAGAGGGTGCGTCTGCCCATAGCCGTCGGCATTGCCGACCGAATATCGAAACTCCACATTTTGCAGAGTCTTGAAAAAGCTGATCAGCCCCTTTCCACTGACACCTGCTTTGGAAAGATAGCTGGCACCCGCCGCATCTGCTGACGCTTCTTGGGTGCGCGAAAAGGCCAGAAATTTGCCCAGTGCTGCTTGCTGCCCAGCCGCCATAATCCCCGCCCCGGCGCTGCCTGCGCCTGCGGCCATCGCCGCCACTCCTAAGACAAGGCTCAGAATGGAAATGCTGGTCGATTCTTTCGCGCCTTCATTAATTCGAATAACATGGCCGCCCACAACATGGCCCAATTCGTGCGCAATAACACCTTGCACTTCA
>JAGWVG010000338.1 GCA_018970965.1 Alphaproteobacteria bacterium
CCGCCGCCATTCAGGCCATTGGCCCCGCTGCTGTGGCGCTGGCCCAAGCCGAGGGGCTTCCCGCCCATGCCCGATCCGTTCAGGAAAGATTGACCAAATGAGCCGTGCCCGTTCTGCCGCCCGCCTTGCTGCTGTGCAGGCGCTGTATCAGCAAGAAATGGAAGGCACGCCGCTGGCGCCCTTGCTGCATGAATTCCATCTGCACCGGCTGGGGGCAACGATTGAAGATGAGACCTATGCCGAAGCAGAAGTCGATTTTTTCAACGATGTTGTCAAAGGCGTGGATGCCCGGCGCGAAGAAATTGATGCGCTGATTGCTGCGAATCTGGCGGAAGGCTGGGCGATTGAACGTCTGGATCGGCCGTTGCGCCAAATCTTACGTGCGGGCGCCTATGAACTGCTGGCCCGCGCGGACATCCCAACCGGCAGCATCATCAATGAATATCTGGATGTGGCACACGCCTTTTACGACAAAAAGGAAAAAGGCTTTGTGAACGGTGTGCTGGATTCCATTGCCCGCGCGGCGCGGGGATAAGTGACTGCATGTGCAAGGCTCCGGCGCGCTGCCGGAGCCCAGCCACGCTGATCCTCAAAAGGGAACGTCGTCGTCCAAATCGCTGTCAAACGGGCTCGGCGCGTTGCCGCCGAAATTGCTTCCGCCACCCTGACCGCCGCCGCCGAAGCCTGAGCCGCCACCCGATGCGCCGCCGCCAAATTGGTTGCCGCCGCCTTGGCCGCCACCCATGCCACCGCCGCTGCCGCCATCTCGGCCCGAAAGCAGAACCAGTTCGCCCCGGAAGCGTTGCAGAACGACTTCGGTGGTATAGCGATCATTGCCGTTCTGATCGGTCCATTTGCGGGTTTGCAGCTGGCCTTCCAGATAGGCCTTCTGGCCTTTGCGCAGATAGTTTTTGGCGACCTTGCCCAGATTTTCATTGAAGATCACAACATTGTGCCACTCGGTCTTTTCTTGCCGATTGCCGTCGCGATCATTCCATGTTTCTGAAGTTGCGAGCGTGAAGCTCACCACTTCACCGCCATTGTTCATCGTCCGCGCTTCGGGGTCTTTGCCCAGATTGCCGACCAAAATGACTTTGTTGACGCTGCCCGCCATGCTTCTCTCTCTTCCTTCACTATCCCAATAAGGCTGTTGCGGCCCAATATGTAACGCCTGCCGCGACATATGCCAGCGCGAACAGATAGCTGACCATTATGATAGGCCATTTCCATCCATTCGTCTCACGCCGAACCACGGCAATGGTGGAAATACACTGCGGTGCAAAGACGAACCACGCAAGGAAGGCGAGCGCCATAGGCAGCGTCCAGCCTGCACGAAGCCGCTCACGCAGGCCCTGCTCGGTTGCTGCCTCATCCTGCGCATCGACCGCATAAGTTGTGGCAAGCGCTGAAACAGCCACTTCGCGCGCGGCCATAGCGGGGATCAGCGCCAGTGCCATATCCCGATTAAAGCCAATGGGCCTGACGACCACTTCCAACCCATTGGCAATGCGGCCCGCTATCGAATGATCAATCTGGCTCTGTGCTGAGCCGGCGGGGACTTGCGGAAAGCTGAGCAGCGCCCAAAGGACCAAAGTGGTCAGCGCGATAATGGTGCCCGCCCGCTTCAAAAATGCAGCAGCGCGTTGCCACAGGCCCAGCGCAACATCCCGCAATTTGGGCATTTGATAGCGCGGCATTTCCATCATGAAGCCCAGGCTTTTTCCGGGAACCATTGTGCGGCGGATGACAAGCGCCGCCAGCATCGCACCGACAATTCCCGCGACATAAAGCCCAAATAACACCAGCCCTTGCAGCCGAATGCCCGGCCCCACAGCTC
>JAGWVG010000339.1 GCA_018970965.1 Alphaproteobacteria bacterium
TTCAAGGAAAGGCGAATTGGCGAAGAGCGCGGTCCCCAGCGGCTGCAGCGCAAGGCTGACGCGGAATTTCTTCACCATGTCCGCTTCGCTCGAATAATCGAGATTGGTCTGGATGGTGCAGGTGCGCAGCATCATATCGAGCCCCATTGAGCCGACACGCGGCATATGACGCAACATGATGCCATAACGCCCTTTGGGCATAATGGGCAGCGCCTCGCGTGTCTTATCGGGCCACAGGCCAAGGCCGAGAAAGCCGAGGCCCAATTCCGCGCCGACTTCCTTCACCTGGCGCAAATGGCGGCCGGTTTCGGCACAGGTCTGGTGCAAATTTTCAACTGCCGCGCCAGAGAGTTCTAATTGCCCCGCCGGCTCTAGGCTGACTGTGCCATCACTCCCCGACAGGGCGATGACATTGTCACCTTCCATGACAGGCTCCCAGCCAAAGCGGGTCAGGGCCATCAGCAAATCGCGGATGCCACCAGGTTCGTCATAAGATGGCGCACGATGGTCGGCGGTGCGATACACAAATTTTTCGTGCTCGGTTCCAATGCGCCAGCGCGCAGCGGGCTTTTCACCCTTGGCAAAGACGCTGATCAGATCGGCGCGATTTTCAATCGGCGGATCAAAGTCGCCGCTATCAGTGCGTGTGCTCATATCGGCCTTTTAGGATGGTCCGTTGCAAGATGAAACGATTATCTGTCGTGAGTGCCGACAGGATTACCAGGTGCCAAAATCGCCCGGCGGTTGGCTGGTGCGCTTATTGGCCCGGTGAGGACGGCGCCACCCATAACGCGGCCGTTTGATGAAGCGCAGGCAGGGCCATTCCCCCACATCATGATCAGCCAAGCGCAACCCTTGGCGCCAATAAGCCGCGCGCACCGCCTCAACTTGGCGATCCAGCAATCCCGCGAGGATCAATGTCCCGCCTTCGGCCAAAATGGCCGAAAGGGCGGGCGCCAGCTCAATCAAAGGGCCTGCCAGAATATTGGCAATAATCAAATCATAAGGCGCGCGCCGTTGGATGAGATCATGGTCAGTGCCGGAGGCGACGCACAAGGCCACCTGTCCTGGCAACTGGCCCAGGGCAACAGCATTAATCTGCGCATTTTCTTCTGATATTTCGATGCTCACCGGATCAATATCTGATGCTGTGACTGCGGCGATGGGCCACAGATGGCGCGCAGCAAATGCCAATAGGCCCGTGCCTGTGCCAATATCGGCCACATTGCGAAATTGCTGACCAGTTCGTGCCATTTTATCCAGCATTGCAAGGCAACGGCTGGTCGTTTCATGCCCGCCTGTTCCAAAGGCACGGCTGGCTTCAATTTGAAATGTGACGGCGTTTTTTGGCGGCGCGCCCGTGAAGCTGGACGTGTGGATGAAGAATCGACCTGCCTTGACGGGTTCCAGACCTTGCTGGCTCATCGTGACCCAATCTTGCGCCGGCACTTTTTCAAGATGAGGGCGGGCTTTCGCAGCGCTTGGGAACAGCGATTGTATCAGCTTTACATCCGCCGCATTTGGCTTTTGGCTGAAATAGGCTGATATTTCCCATGCCTCTGGCTGAGCCGGATCGGGTTCGCGCGCGGCGAAGGTGGGGATTTCGTCCAGCGCCCATAGACGGTCATCTTCATGATCCAATTGCTCGGCCTCTGCACGAGTGCAGGGTAAAGTGAGGATCCAGCTTTCAGAATGTTCAGCCATAAGGGCTGATTGCCGCAGCTGGACGCGCTGGCAAGGCTTTAAATGGTTTCATTATGGAAGTTGTTGTTGACGTTCGCGGGGAACTTCGAGACATTTGGCGGGTTAGGTCGTCTGCATGGCGGATGCGCTTTG
>JAGWVG010000050.1 GCA_018970965.1 Alphaproteobacteria bacterium
AGCTTTGTGAAAGACAGGATGCCTGTCGCCGGGTTCGCGCCCGATGCTCCAGGCTTTTTCTGGCTGGCGGGCCAAGGGGGCTTTGGGCTGCAAACCTCGCCCGCAATGTCAGCTTTGACAGAAGCGCTGATAACGGGCGGTGCTTGGCCGGATGGAATGGCAGATTTAGGCGTAACGCCCGAAGCCGTCGCCCCCGATCGGCTCAGTGCTTAGAGCGACGCGTCAATCAACGCCAATTGCGCGGACGTGTTCCATTCTGCGCCCCCTACCATGCGCCAGACTTCCTTACCTTGCGCGTCATAAAATATGGTCGTCGGCAAAGACCCGCCACCCAGCGCAAAGCCTAAATCCGCCTTGGCATCAACATAGGGTGTCAGTGATTTAAAGCCTTGCTTGTTCCACCACTGCGCAACGGCAGGACGCCCCTTCATGTCCTGGCTGACGGCAATGACTTGCAATTTGCCTGCACGCTGCGTCGCAAGACTTTCTAAAGTCGGCATTTCGGCCACGCAGGGGCCGCACCATGTGGCCCAGAGATTGACGAGAACTGGCTTACCTTTGAAGTCCGCCAGCGAAACTGTCTTGCCTGCCATATCTTCAAACGCCACCTTGGGCATGTCTTCGCCCTTGTGGCTGCGGTCGACAGTGCCAGAAAGCCCTTCTTTGGGCGCTTGTTGCGAAGATTGCGGTGCTTCGCCTTGCGGCTTGCCGTCAGATTGCTTATCGCAGCCCGAAACCGCAAGGGTAAGTCCAAGGCCAAGAGCAAGGAATTTCGAGATTACCAGCCGCACGTCAAACTCCAACAGCATGTGGGGTGGCCGCTTCGCCGAAGGGCCGGCCGCCGTGATGCGCGAGATAAACGCCTCAATCCCCTTCGACAAGCGCTTGTGGCAGCAAGATATCCGTGCATCCAAAGCGCATTTGGCCATGCTGGCCCAGCAGGGCATTGTTGGCACTGAAGATGCAGCGCAGATTTCGGCTGGTTTGGACAAGATTGCCGCCGAATATGAAGCCAATGGCGTGCCAGTCGACCTGAGCCTTGAAGATATTCATATGGCGACCGAAGCGCGCTTGGCTGAGCTGATTGGTCCAGCTGCAGGCCGCTTGCACACCGCCAGATCGCGCAATGATCAGGTGGCCACTGATTTCCGCCTCTGGGTGCGCGATGCAATGGATGCCGTCGCGGCAGGGCTGGTTGAGCTGCAAAAGGCGCTTATCCTTCGCGCTGAGGCACATGCTGATGCTGTGATGCCCGGCTTCACACATCTCCAAAGCGCGCAGCCTGTGACGCTCGGCCATCATTTGATGGCGTGGTATGAGATGATCCGTCGTGATCGCGCGCGCTTTGCCGATGCGCGTGCGCGGATGAATGAATGCCCGCTGGGCGCGGCAGCGCTTGCAGGCACGGGCTTTCCAATTGACCGCCACGCCACGGCCAAAGCGCTCGATTTTGACAAGCCCACGGATAACAGCCTCGACAGTGTGTCGGACCGCGATTTTGCGCTCGATTACCTGATGGCCGCCAGCCAATGTGCGCTCCATTTGTCACGCATGTCGGAAGAAATTGTCATTTGGGCCTCGCAGCCCTTTGGCTTTGTTGCTCTGCCTGACCAATGGTCCACGGGCAGCTCGATCATGCCTCAAAAGCGCAATCCAGATGCCGTCGAACTTATCCGGGGCCATGCCGGGCGGATCACAGGCTGCCTCAACGCGTTGATGATGACCATGAAAGGCCTGCCGCTCGCTTATTCCAAGGACATGCAGGACGATAAGCCGCCGGTATTTGAAGCGCATGATCTTCTTGCGCTCTCGATTGCCGCAATGACAGGCATGGTGGAAAGCGTGACCTTCCGGACGGATCGGATGCGGGCGCTTGCCGAAAGCGGTTTTGCGACCGCAACTGACCTTGCCGATTGGCTGGTGCGGGAAGCGGGCCTTCCCTTCCGCGAAGCCCATCATGTGACTGGCCGTGCCGTCAAGCGTGCCGAAGAACTGCAATCTGCGCTGGCCGATATTCCTTTGGCCGAACTTCAGGCCATTCACCCCTCTATTAACGACAGCGTTTATTCTGTCCTCACCGTCGATGCCTCAGTTGCCAGCCGGATGAGCCATGGCGGCACGGCGCCCGCGCAGGTGCGCGCGCGGATTGCCGATGCCAAGGCGCTCTTGGGTTTGTGATGCGCCGCGCGGCCACCCTTACCGCCTGTTTATGCGCTGCATTGGCGCTGACGGCCTGTGGCGGTCGCGTAAAACTGCAGCCCCGCCAAGGTGAAAGCCTCCCCGTTAAACCGGAATCCGCCCTCGCCCAGCCGTCGGTCGATCAGATGATTACCCCTGGCCCACAGGCCAAGCCTAAACGCAGCGATGATCTGTTGACCAAATCCGAAGAACGTCGCGACGATAAATTTGATCTTCCGCCCAAAGGCTAAATTTCCATGGACCATTTTCAGTTAAAGAACGGCACGCTTCACGCCGAAGGCGTGCCCCTGACACAGATTGCCGCAGAAGTTGGCACACCGGTTTATGTCTATTCCCGCGCCACGCTGGAACGGCATGCCCAAGTCTTCCGCGAAGGCATTGCCCCAGTTGGAAAATCGCACATTGCCTTTGCAATTAAATCCAACCCAAATCGCGCAGTACTCCGCGTTTTAGCAAAGCAAGGCTATGGTGCCGACGTTGTTTCAGGTGGAGAGATTTCTCGCGCGATTGCGGCAGGCATGCGTCCCGAGGATGTGGTCTTTTCCGGCGTTGGCAAGACGCGTGCTGAGCTGGAACAGGCACTCGATACGGGCATTGGCCAGTTTAATATTGAGCTTGAAGAAGAAGGCGCAGTTTTAGCGCAAATTGCAGCCTCAAAGGGGATGACAGCATCCGCAACATTGCGGGTAAACCCCGATGTTGATGCCGGCACGCACGCCAAGATTTCTACCGGCAAAAAGGAAAACAAGTTTGGCGTGGCCATTGATCAGGCCCCCGCCATCTTTGATCGCTTGGCCAAATTACCTGGCCTAAAGATGCACGGCGTTGCGCTGCACATTGGCAGCCAGCTTTTTGATCTTGATCCGCTGGAAGCCGCATATGGCCGCATTGGCCAATTGGTCGCAGAATTGCGCGCTATGGGCCACTTGATTGACCGCGTTGATCTGGGCGGAGGGCTTGGCGTGCCCTATAAGGCTGGCGAAAATCCGCCTTCTCCTGCCGATTATGGCCAGATGGTCGCGCGGGCAACCAAAGGCTGGGATGTCACGCTGATGTTTGAACCCGGCCGCGTTATTGTTGGCAATGCGGGCATTTTGCTGACCAAGGTGATCTGGGTGAAGCCCGGCGTCATCAATCCTTATGTCATTGTTGATGCCGCGATGAACGACCTTGCACGCCCCGCCATGTATGATGCGTGGCACGATTTTGCCGCAGTTACACCCAATGGCAAAAAGATGATCGCCAATATCGCAGGCCCCGTCTGCGAAAGCGGTGATACCTTTGCGATGGCGCGCGAAATTGATCAGGTTGCCTCAGGGGATCTGGCCATTTTCCGCACCGCAGGTGCCTATGGAGCGACCATGGCCAGCACCTATAACAGTCGCCCCCTCGTGCCCGAGGTGATGGTGGATGGCGATAATTATGCCGTGGTGGCCGATCGCATTGCCGCCGAAACGATTTTGGCAGCAGAGCGCATCCCCAGCTGGCTGGAATAGGCCTGTCTAAACGTTGAAAAGCCGGGCTTAGCCCCGGCCAATCAGCTTTTGCGCCATCCGGTCAGCAACCATCGCTGGATGATCGCCCGTTGCCGCGCTCTCATCCCAAATCGCATTGAGCCGATCTGGAATGCCCGCAATCTTGGCATCAACGGCTGCATGATCGGCATCGTCCAGATATTGCAGCGCAACGTTGATGATGCCGCCCGCATTGATCACATAATCCGGCGCATAGAGAATACCACGCGCCTGCACGGCCGCGCCATGTTCAGGTCGCGCCAATTGATTATTCGCACCACCAGCAACTACCGGCACCTTCAACGCCGGGATGGAATGATCATTCAAGATCGCGCCGAGCGCACAGGGGCTCAGCACATCGGCCTCAATGGTCATGATGTCCTCTGCGTTGACCACAGTTGCACCGAGTTCGGCCGCCAACGCCTTGGCGCGGGCAGCATCGCGATCAGCCAGCGTCAATTTTGCTCCCGCCTTGGCCAAATGCCGCGCCAGTCCGCCACCAACGCTGCCCACGCCCTGAATGGCAACATGGACGCCCGCCACATCATCCTTACCCAAACCACGCTTGATGGCGGCCTTCACGCCCAAAAATACGCCCAGCGCGGTGGACGGACCCGGATCCCCCCCTGCTCCGCCCGCACGCGGCGGCAGGCCCGACACAAAGCGTGTGCCCTTGCCAATATCGATAATGTCTTGCGCGCTAATCCCCACATCTTGGGCAGTCACATAGCGTCCGCCTTGGCTGTCCACGGCGCGCGCAAAGGCTGCAATCAACGCAGGCGATTTGTTCAAATCTGCATCGGCGAGGATAACAGCCTTGCCGCCCCCCATCGCAAGCCCCGCCATTGCATTTTTATAGCTCATCCCCCGCGACAAACGCAGTGCATCAGTCATCGCGGCATTGGGATCCACATAGTGCCAAAAGCGCGTCCCGCCGCCTGCTGGGCCAAGGTGAGTCGAATGAATTGCGATGATCGCTGTCAGACCTGCTGCCGGATCACGGAAGATATGCACAGCTTCGTGATCGTCAAAATCGGGCAACATCCAAGGTGCGGTCATGCTTGGCTCCTGTCGGCAACAAAATTACACAATAGCGCAATAACCGCAAAAGCGACGATTCGCCACCTAACGGACTGCTTTGTTATTTCAGGAGAAAAAATGGGGCGATCGACGGGATCCGAACCCGCGACCTCCGGTACCACAAACCGGCGCTCTAACCAACTGAGCTACGATCGCCACACAAGGACAGGAGCGGCCCTCTAAGCCAGTCCTTCCCGCAACGCAAGTCCGTTGCAATGCTCTTATGAAACAGGCAAGGGAGCAGGATGAAAAAACTGCTCATCGCCCTTATTCCGCTGGCTCTTTCGGGCTGTGTCGCAAGCGTTGCAAAGACGGTCGTGACGGCCCCCTTCAAAGTCGCGGGTAAGGCAGTTGACCTTGCAACGACGAGCCAAGAAGAAGCCGATCGCAATCGCGGCCGCAAAATGCGCAAGGCGGAAGAAAAAGCCCGCCACGACGCGCACCGAAATTAAGAGATAAGGCTGATCAATGGTACTGACCGCGCAAATGACGCAGCAAGGCGGCCCCGAGGTGATCCAGTGGGTCGATGTGGATTTGCCCGCGCCCGGCCAGGGCGAGGTGCGCATGCGCAACACCGCGATTGGCTTGAACTTTATTGACACCTATCACCGCGGCGGCCTCTACAAACTGGCCCTCCCCAGTGGTTTGGGGATTGAAGCGGCGGGCGTTGTGGAAGCCGTTGGGCCGGGCGTCACACATGTCGCGCCGGGCGACCGCGTTGTGACATTCGGCCCCAGCTTGGGCGCCTATTCAGAAGCACGCAACATTGCGGCCCGCCAGCTCTTTAGGACGCCTGATGATATTTCTGATGAGGTGGCAGCAGCTGCATTTCTCAAAGGTTGTACCGTCGAAAGCCTGGTAGAGCGCTGTGCCAAGGTAGAATCGGGATGGACTGTCTTGGTGCATGCCGCAGCTGGAGGCGTCGGCTTATTGCTTGTGCAATGGCTGAAGGCCGTGGGAGCTAACGTTATTGGCACCGTCGGCTCAGCAGAAAAGGCCGATCTAGCGCGCGCTGCCGGCGCTGATCACATCATCAACTATGCTGAAGAAGACGTCGCCGCACGGTGTCGCGCGTTGACCAATGGCGCAGGTGTCCCTGTCGTGTTTGATGGTGTGGGCCGCGCGACCTGGGAAGGCTCACTGAAGTCCTGCGCGCCCCGCGGGCTGATCGTCAGCTTCGGCAATGCAAGCGGCCCAGTGACGGATGTTGCCTTGGGCCGCTTGGCAGAGGCAGGCTCCATCTTTGTGACACGCCCCACCTTGTTCCATTATTATGCAACACCTGCTGAAAGCATGGCCGGGGTCACACGGCTGTTTGAAATGCTGCGCAGTGGCGCCGTGCAGGTAGATATTCGCCAGCGTTATCCATTGCTTGACGCGGCCCGCGCGCATCAGGAGTTGGAAGCACGCCAAACCAGCGGCTGCAGCCTGCTGATCCCATAAACCTTCCTGTCACAAGAAAAGCCAGTTCTGCTGCCTTTTCGCAGGCGGCAAGCTCAGTTAGGCGCTGATGATGTCCGCATCCCAACACATAACCCCAAAAGGCCCCGGCCGCAGCGAATTCATCATTCTGATTTCGTCTATCATGATGATTGTGGCGTTTTCGATCGATTCCATGCTGCCCGCGCTTCCTGCAATCGGCCATTCCTTGGGCATCAGCGGCGAGGCGCAACGCCCCTTGGTGATTTCCGCCTTCTTAATGGGCTTTGCGATTGGCCAATTGTTCGTCGGCACCTTGTCTGATCGCTATGGGCGACGCGGGTTGATGCTCTGGGCGCTATTTGGTTTTGCGATTACCAGCTTTGCTGCAGCGCTCGCACCAAGTTTTGATCACCTTCTCATCGCCCGTGCCATTCAAGGTGTATTTGCTGCCGGCGCGCGCGTCATTGTAACATCTACAGTGCGTGATCGTTTTGCCGGGCGCGATATGGCGCAGGTGATGAGCCTCGCCGGTATGATCTTCATGGCGGCCCCCATTTTGGCGCCGACAATGGGGCAGACAATTTTGATCTTCGGCCCCTGGCGCTGGATTTTCGGCGCCCTGTGCCTGATTGGCTTAGCAACCTGGACTTGGGTACTCTTCCGCCTGCCTGAAACGCTAGCGGAGGAAAATCGCACACCTATTGAGCGCAAGGCCGTATTGGCGGCTGCGCGCACTGTGCTGACGGATCGGATGTCGGTGGGCTACAGCATTGCAACGGCGATGCTTTCCTGCGCTCTGTTCGGCTTTCTCATGTCCGTGCAGCAGATCTTTGAATTTACCTTCAAACGGCCCGAATTGCTGCCGATTGGCTTTGCCATCATGTCGATTGGCATGGCCGCCGCCTCTTTGACGAATGCCGCGATTGTAAAGCGCTTTGGCATGCGGCTGATTGGCCATGGCGCGCTGTTCTTTTTCACGCTGGTCGCGGGCGTGCATTTGGCATTGTCGCTTGCCGGTTATGAATCGCTTCACCTCTTCATTGCCTTACAAATGCTTATGATGATTGGCTTTTCCTTGGTCGGAGGCAATTTTAGCGCGATGGCGATGGAAAATATGGGCCGGGTCGCGGGAGTCGCAAGCTCCCTGCAAGGCTCGCTTGCCAACTTGCTCGGCACCATTTGTGGCACTCTCATTGGTCAATCCTTTAACGGCACCACAGTGCCGCTCTACACCGGATTTACCATAGCCGGGCTGGTTGCATTGAGCGCGGTTTACGTGACAGAGGGTGGCCGATTCTTCGTCGCGCGCCACGCCGCGCCGCACTCTGGGGGGTAAGATGGCTTATTGGCTCGTTAAGTCGGAACCATTCAAATATAGCTGGGACCAGATGGTAAAAGACGGCCGCACCCATTGGGATGGCGTGCGCAACCATCAGGCGGCGGCAAATTTGCGTGCGATGCAGGTCGGTGATCGCGCCTTTTTCTACCACAGCAATGAAGGCAAAGAGATTGTCGGCGTGGTGGAAATCGTTCGCACTGCTTATCCCGATCCGGGCGATGAGAGCGGCAAGTTCGTGATGGTCGATGTTGCGCCCATCGGCCCGGTGAAACGCCCCGTAACCTTGGCTGAAATGAAGGCAGACCCGCGACTGGCAGACTTGGCTTTGATCCGCCAATCACGCCTCTCAGTTGTGCCGGTAAGCGATGCACATTGGGCAATTATTGCTGATCTGGCGGGCGTTTAAGCCTGGGCTTCGAGGATCGCAGCTGCTTCTAACAAGCGATGGCCATGGTCGGTTTCTTCCCGACCATTGGCGCGCAGCAATTCGGCAGCATCTGCATTATCGAGGCTATCGGCCCAACGGGCATAAAGCGCATCGCCATTAAATTCGCTCTCGGCTGTTTTGCGCAACCCTTCAGGCGTAATCGCAGCAACGGGAATATGGCCTGTAAGATAGGGGTTATCCGCCGCTGCGGGGGCTGGAAAATCCTCCCCCGTTAAAATCTTAATCGCCTCAGCCGCCCGGCGCGCATGTTTCATTTCTTCATGCCCATTCTCAATGAGCAGCGCTTTGACGCGCGCGTCCTCTGCGCCTTCAGCGCTCTTTTCATAGAGCGTCTGACCTGCGGCCTCGACAAGCACCATCACCTTCAAGTCGGTCATCGTCGGCGCGGTCACGCTGTTGATGCGGGCAAAGGCCTCCCCCAATGTCTGGGGCGCATCGCTGGGCAGAGTTACAGGCATAAAAGGCTCCTCATCCTTGGCCGTCAGCGCGGCCTTTGCGTTCCTTGTCGAGCAGTGCCTGTTTGCGGTCAAGGCCATAAGCATAGCCCGCCAATGCGCCTGTTGTCCGCACCAAGCGATGGCAGGGGATCAGCACCGCAATCGGGTTTGCTGCATTGGCCGCTCCAACCGCGCGCGCTGCGAGGGGCCGCCCCAGCAGATGAGCAATTTCTTGATAGGTGCGCGTTTCGCCAGCTGGGATCGCCGCGACCGCCAACCAGACTGACTTCTGAAAGGGGGTGCCCACAACATGCAGCGGGAAATTATGCTGACGCCATGGCTGGTTGATGGCCTGTTCCAGCTGGAGCCGCCATAAATCTACCGAGGCATCACACTTGGCCGCCAGCCGATCAATAAAAGCCAGCTTATGAAGGCCAGCCTCAGACACAGCAAAGCGAAAGGGGCCGAGATCACTCACCCCTTCCCCCCATAGTAGATGCGGCAGATCAGCCCCCACAAGCGTGGAACAGCGCCAGCGTCCGCTCGCGGGCCAGATCTGCACTTTCTTCGTGATAATCTTTGCGGCGATCTGAGTTAAACCCGTGATTGGCCTCATAGACAAAAATCTGCGCCGTGGGGTGCGCACGTTCGATCAGCTTTTCGACGCCCTCCATCGGGATGCCGGCATCAAAGCGACCAAAATGCGCAATTGTGGCGCATTTGGGGGCTTCGCTTGCAAATAGCGTTGGCACCATTGATCCATAATAGCTGCTGGCCGCTGCCAAATCTGGGCTGATCTGCGCCATGCGCCAGGCAACCGAGCCGCCATAGCAATAGCCGGTGATGAACACGGGGCCCTTATCTTTTAAGGCATCAATACATGTCTGCGCATCCTTAAGGCTTTGCTCAAAAGGATGGAGCTGGCGTGCCAGTTCAACCGCGCGTTCAAATTCGGGGCCAGTATAGCCTGCCTCAAAGCCCGGATGCTCGCGATCAAATAAAGCGGGCGACAGGACTTCAT
>JAGWVG010000051.1 GCA_018970965.1 Alphaproteobacteria bacterium
TCAAGAACCACAACAGCTCATAGATGATTGAGCGGAGATGCAGTTTTTTGGTGGTCACAAGCGGAAAGCCTTCTGACAGGTCAAACCGCATTTGATGGCCGAACACGCTCAGTGTGCCGGTTCCCGTCCGATCCATCTGTTCGACCCCATGGTCGAGGATATGTTGCATGAGTTGATGATAGGCGCGCATTGGTAAATGCTTATGGCGTGGCTTTGGCGACGTGCAATTGAAAATCGCGTGTGACGTCCATTTTCGAGAGAGTTTGTTCGGAAATGGCCCTGGTTGCGCTGGCGATAGCCCCGGCTTTGCGGCAGCCAAAAGCGATGACTGGCAAAACCGATAAAAATTTGGAGCGCGCGCGCGACCCATGGGCGCCCGAACTTGAAATTCGCCTCCGCGGGCAAGATCAGGAATTGGTGGCCATTGCCTATTTGGATGCGCAAGCAGAAACGCTGGGCATTCGCATCAGCACAGATGGGCAATCGGGCGATGTCATCCTGCCGCTAAAAGATATTTTGCGAGATGTGTTGGAAACAGATCCACATGCCTTGGTTGTCGCGCATAATCACCCAAGCGGAGACCCCCGCCCCAGCGCGACGGACCGACAGGCCACGCAAGCGCTGTGTGCCATGCTGCGTCCTTTAGGGGTGCGGGTGGCGGACCATATTATTTTGGCTGGAGATGACCGAATTAGCTTTCGCGACCTTGGGCTGCTTTAGCCTTTTGTCAGCGGCCCATTTGCCGCGCGCAGGGTTTGATCTCGGACGGGGCAGGCCGGGCTGTCTTTGCTTCAAAGGCCGCAAAATAGCCGCCCGCAAAAGCTGCGCGTTCAAAACTCACAAGCCGATAGCCGGTCGCTGCCAATTCACATTGCAGCAAAAGAGGCGGCGTCCCATGGTTTTCGGTCGGTCGGTCGGCATCGACAATGATGACGCGCCCGCCCGGCTTCATGGCGGGGTGCAGGTTCCAAAGGAATTGATAAGGAGCAGCAATTTCATGGTACATGTGCACCATCAGCACCCGATCAAAACTTTTCTGTGGCAAGCGCGGGTCTGCGGGGGCGCCGAGCCGCACACTGACATTATCCAGCCGCTCACGGTTGACACGCTCGGCCAGCTTATCGCGCACAGCGGGGATGATGTCTTGCGCCAACACGCGGCCCTTAGGGCCAACTCTTTGTGCCAAGCGGATGGTGTAATAGCCCTCGCCTGCGCCAATATCTGCCACAGTCATGCCCGGCTGGATGGCCGCCAAATCCATGATGCGCTCAGCCTCGTCCAGCCGATCACGGCTTTCCTCGTTGGACCAGCGTGCCGAAATAATTGGCGCAACGGGCCGGTCAGCAGCAGGAAAATCTGTGGCTTGTGATGCGGTGTGCTGGTTGCACCCCGCCGCAAGCGCCGCAGCCGCCAGTGCGGCCAAGGCGGAGCGGCAGGTAAGGGGGTGGAGTTTAGTCAATATCCTCAACCACAACCTTTTCGCCTGTCACACGTTGTGACAGAGCCGCGGCCATGAATTTATCGAGATCACCATCCAGCACATCGCCCGGTGCAGTTGATGTGATGCCGGTGCGCAAATCTTTTACCAACTGATAGGGCTGCAGCACGTAAGAGCGAATCTGGTGGCCCCAGCCAATTTCCGTCTTGGTGGCATTCACTGCATTGGCCTCGGCCTCGCGACGCTGCAATTCGGCTTCGTAGAGACGCGCCTTTAATTGCTTCATGGCTTCGGCACGGTTTTTGTGCTGGCTGCGCTGGTTTTGGCAGGCAACGACAATGCCGGTGGGGATATGCGTGATGCGCACGGCGGAGTCGGTGGTGTTAACGTGCTGGCCGCCCGCACCCGAGGCGCGATAGGTGTCAATCCGCAGATCGCCTTCGTTCACTTCAATATCAATATCGTCGTCAACAACGGGGTAGACCCAGACGCTCGAAAAGCTGGTGTGCCGCCGCGCGTTGGAATCATAAGGGCTAATGCGCACCAAGCGGTGGACGCCGCTCTCGGTCTTGGCATAGCCATAGGCATTTTCGCCTTTGATCAGCAGCGTGGCAGATTTAATGCCGGCCTGTTCGCCCGCATGATAATCAACCAGTTCCACCTTCATCCGGTGGCGTTCGCCCCAGCGGGTGTACATGCGTTGCAGCATTTCCGCCCAATCTTGGCTTTCGGTGCCGCCTGCGCCTGCGTTGATTTCGATATAGGTGTCATTTGCATCGGCCTCGCCCGCCAATAAGGCTGCCACCTTATCTTTTTCCGCGCGCTCAGCGAGCTCGCCCAGGCTTACCACAGCCTCATCAGCCAAGGCTTCGTCGCCCTCGGCTTCGGCCATTTCGAGCAGTTCAACGGTGTCATCGCGCTCGCGCTCAATAGACCGGGTGGCGTTGATCGCATCATCCAGCCGACGCCGTTCGCGCATCACTTCCTGCGCGGCTTTGGGGTCATTCCAAAGCGCCTGATCTTCGACCTTGGCGTTGAGTTCGTCCAGCCGCTTCAAGGCGCGATCCCAATCCAAAAAGCGCCGCAATAGGGCAACGGCTTGATTGATTTGATCGACATGCGACTGCGCTTCAGCGCGCATTTCAGTTCTCCAATTTACGCAAGATTGAGGGTAGCGGAACGGCGGGTTAGTAAATCCCGCCCTCCCTTTGCAAGAAATCACTGTCGCGGCGCAGGCTATTTCGGCCAGCATCGCCAGCAGCTGCCTTATCTGCCGCTTTTTTCTGACCTTCCAGCTCATCACGGCGAATGGTGCGGCGTGGCTCGCTCTCCGGCTTAAAGGCTTCCCAAATCACCGGAGATTTGGGGTCATCAGTTGGCCATGCGCCATAAACTCGCTTGCCCGACATACGCTCAATGCGAATCATGCGGATGCCCGGCGGCGCGCGGAAGGGCACAATCGGCATGCCCGCCATCGCGCGCGTGGCAAAGGATTTGAAGATGGGGACAGCATAGGTGCTGCCTTGCACATAGCCTCCCAAATCGCGCGGCTGGTCAAAGCCCATATAAAGGCCCGCAATCAAATCGGGCGAGCCGCCGACAAACCAGACATTGGTGGGGCCGCTGGTGGTGCCTGTTTTGCCAAAAAGAGGCCGGTTCATATCGCGCAGCTGCATCGCCGTGCCGCGCTGCACCACACCCTCCATCATATGGACGACCTGATAGGCAGTCAGCGGATCAATGATTTGGCGGGTGCGCGCGGGCGGCCGTGGCATCGCTGACCCATTCCAATCCGGCGCGTTACAGCCTTCGCAGCGGCGGTTGTCGGCCCGCCACAAAATCTTGCCATTCCGATCCTGCACATAATCCACCAATGTCGGATGCCGTTCTCGCCCGTTGGAGGCGAGGATGGAATAGGCGTTCACAAGGTTCAGCACTGTCGTTTCACCCGCGCCAAGCGCGATGGAAAGCAGTGCAGGATAGGGTTGATTGGGCGGGCTAATGCCAACGGCTGCCGCCATTTTCACGATCCGCTCCATGCCCGTTTGGGAGGCAGCACGGACGGTCATCAAATTGCGCGATTGCTCTAAGCCCCAGCGCATCGTGCGCGGGCCAGAACCACCCCCATCAAAATTCTTGAAGCATTTGCGACCGAGTTTGGCGGATTGATAGACGCAGAACGGCCCATCAATAATGATTTCAGCTGGTGTCATCCCGCCATCCAACGCGGAGGCATAGACAAAGGGCTTGAAGGCGGAGCCCGGCTGACGTTGTGCTTGTGTTGCGCGGTTATACGAGGCGAGCCTGACGTCAAAACCGCCCTGCATCGCAAGTACGCGCCCACTATGCGGATCTTGCACCACCATGCCACCCGACACTTCGGGAATATTGCGCAGCGCATAATCCGCCCCCTGCTGCTTGACCGCGATAATGTCTCCCGGTTTGAGGAAGTTGTAGGCTGCCGTGGCCGTTCCTCGTCGGGGCATCGCGGCTAGGCCGGAGGGTAAATTGCCCGTTGCGCCATCCGCAAAACCAATACGCGCGACCCCGCCTGCGCGGCCCAGCACCACGGCAATGCGCCAATCGCTATACCCAGCCCCCAAATTTTGTGCGGCCAATCGGCTGGCCCAGCCTTCGCCGGCGTCAATTTTGGCAATGGGCCCGCTCCATCCCTTGCCGCTATCATAGCGGACAAGTCCGTCACGCAGCGCTTGTTCAGCATAACGTTGATAATCCGGGTTGAGCGAGGATCGCACCCATAGCCCGCCACCATAAACCGAATTGGGGCCAGCATCGGCATTTTCGCCAAATTTTTCGATCAATTCGCGGCGCACTTCCTCGAGAAAATAGCCGCCCATATAGAGGTTGGGTGCGGTTGCGGCGCGTGGCAATATGCCAAGTGGGGCCTGTGTGGCGGCTTGGTATTCAGCCGTCGTAATATAGCCATTGTCGCGCATAGAACGCAGCACATAATCGCGCCGATCAAGCGCACGCTGCGCATTGCGCGCGCGGCCATAAGTTTCGGGCGCCTTGGGCAAAATCGCGAGAAACGCCATTTCAGGCAGCGATAAATCGGCCACATCTTTGTTAAAATAAGCGCGCGCTGCCGCCTGCACGCCAAAGCTGTTCCGCCCCAAAGGAATTTGATTGAGGTAGAGTTCCAGAATTTGCTGCTTAGTCAAAACCGACTCAATGCGCCGCGCAAGAATGGCTTCTTTGATTTTGCGAGTGATTGAATATTCATTGCCCAACAAAAGATTCTTGGCGACCTGCTGGGTAATGGTCGACCCGCCTCGTGCCCGTTCGCCCGATCCGATCTTGCTGACATAATCAATCACCGCGCCGGCAAGGCCCGGAAAATCAATGCCACCATGCTCAAAAAACGTTTTGTCTTCAGCTGAAATAAAGGCGTGGATCAGCCGAGGGGGATATTCATCATAGCGCAATTCTACCCGGCGTTCGCGCGCATAGCTGTGGACGGGCACACCATTCACATCCCGCACATAGGTGGGCAGCGGCGGTTGATATGTCAAAAGCGATTCTGCCGAGGGTAGATTGCGGCCAAAGACCACCCAAATCAGCGCATAGGCCAAAAGAAGCGCACCCGCGATGCGCACCGCCAGCCGAAACCGCGGCTGCTGATAATTCAGCAAAAACCAAGCGCGCGCAGCCTCTAGCCGTGGGCGAAGCTGCTGCCACAGGTCAGTCAGGCGGGCGGGAATGGAAACAGCCATGGCGCTCGCCTCTAGCCGGAAATCGAGAGGGGGGGAACCGCTTTTGCACCAAGAGGATCAGCGCGCCACCGCTTTGCGCGCGAGATAAATTTCCACCGCGCGCCGAACGATGGCGGCAATCTCATTCTGTCCAGCTGAAGAGCGAATCCGCTGACTGTCAGTTGCGTTGGATAAATAGCCCAATTCCAAAAGAACGGCAGGCATATCGGGCGACTTGAGAACAGCAAGCCCGGCCATCCGCAGGCCGCCCGCATGAAAGGGGATGCGGCCTGCGCCTTCGCGGCGGAGCAGCCGCGCAAAGTCGAGCGACGCGGCCATTGTTTCCCGCTGGGCGAGGTCAACCAGAATAGAGGTCACTTCAGTTTCTTCGCCAGAGAGATTTACGCCATTCAAAATATCTGCTTTATTTTCCCGCGCAGCGAGGGCCTGTGCCTCTTGGTCCGAAGCGATGTCTGAGAGCGTATAGATGCTTGCTCCGGTCGCAGTTCCATCCGCGGAATCGGCGTGAATGGATAAAAACAAGGCTGCCTTTAAGTTTCGCGCAATGGCCGTGCGTTCACGCAGCGCCAAAAAAATATCGTCATTGCGGGTCAGCGCCACGCGCACGCGGCCTGACGCGAGCAATGCGGTGCGAACCCGTTGAGCGACTGCCAAAGTCAGGTTTTTTTCGCGCACGCCCCCAAAAGGGGAAATCGCACCAGGGTCATGCCCGCCATGGCCGGGGTCGATAACCACCAGCGGCCGCCCCTCAGGCCCCTCCACACGCGGCAAAGCACGGCTGGCACCGGCGGCTTCGAGGGGGATGGTGAGGCTTTTGCCGCGCCATGGAGGGCCAGCAAAAGCGGGGAATGCTACCAAAAACAGGGCAGAAAGGCTGAGGACAATACGCGCGACCATAAGGCTTCATGCCGTGTTTGTTGGGTTAAGGTCCAGAGCCCAATCGCGAGCTCCGCTAGGCCCAAGGTTTAACAATATGTTAGCAAGGATCAGGGCAAAATGCCGCAGGGCTGAATGCAAAGCTGTTGCCGCTTGGGCGCAGGGGTGCTAGCAGCCAAGTTAAGTCGGGCACGCGCCCGGCTGTAAATGGGCCGTGTTCCCGCTTTCGGGCCGGCTGATCCAGGTTGACGTCGCATGATGCATGTTTGTTCCGTTCTGCGCCAAATCGCCCCCAAGGGCGGTGCGCGGGGTGGATGCTTTTTTCCGGCACAGATTGCCGGACATGCAGCTGCGGCAGAGGCACTTTCACACATGACACACGGCGACGGGTATTTGCCCCGCCGAAGCACATATGCGCCCGCGGCCCTATGGGGCGGCGCTGGTCGCGCACGGAGATATTATAATGACCATGCGGATGTTGATCGACGCCCGCCACCCGGAGGAAACTCGGGTTGCCGTCGTCAAGGGAAACCGGATCGAGGAGTTTGATTTTGAGTCGGCAGAACGCCGGCAGCTAAAGGGCAATATCTATCTGGCGAAGGTGACGCGGGTTGAGCCCTCGTTGCAGGCGGCCTTTGTGGATTATGGTGGCAATCGCCACGGCTTCCTTGCCTTTTCAGAAATCCATCCGGATTATTACCAGATCCCGAAGGAAGACCGCGAAGCCCTGCTGCGCGAAGAGGCCGAGCATGCAGCGGCAGAAGCCGCTTTGCGCGCTGCCGAGGGCGATGATGAGCCCTTGGATGGTCATCATGATGATGATGGCCGCGACCATGACCGCCCCGATTCTGATTTAGAAGATGATCTGGATGGCGATGCGCCGCCCGCGCCGGAAGCGGCGGGGGGCAATGGCCATGATGATCATGGCGCAGAAGATTTGCGCCGCAAGCGCATGGCGCTGCGCCGCCGGTATAAGATCCAGGATGTCATTCATCGCCGCCAAGTGTTGTTGGTGCAGGTGGTGAAGGAAGAGCGTGGCAATAAGGGAGCCGCGCTGACGACCTATCTCTCGCTCGCGGGCCGTTATTGTGTCTTGATGCCCAATACCACGCATGGCGGTGGCATCAGCCGTAAGATTTCGAACGCGGCAGACCGTAAGCGCCTGAAAACCATCATGTCGGAATTGAACTTGCCGCCCAGCATGGGTTGCATTGTGCGCACCGCTGGGCTGCAGCGCACCAAGACCGAAATTAAGCGCGATTTTGATTATCTGGCGCGGCTTTGGGATGAAATCCGCGAAAATACGCTGAAAAGCCAAGCCCCTGCGCTCATCAATGAAGATAGTGATCTAATCAAACGGGCGATCCGCGATATATATAATCGCGAGATTGATGAGGTGATTGTCGAAGGTGAGGCGGGCTATCGCAAGGCACGCGACTTCATGAAACTTCTCATGCCAAGCCATGTGAAGAAAGTGAAAAGCTATGCCGATCCGGTGTCACTCTATCAGCGTTATGGCGTCGAAGATCAGCTTGAGGCGATGTATCACCCCGTTGTTCAGCTGAAATCGGGCGGCTATTTGGTGATCAACCCGACCGAAGCGTTGGTATCCATCGATATTAACTCGGGCCGATCGACGCGCGAGCACGGAATTGAGCAAACCGCGTTGTCAACCAATTTGGAAGCCGCGCAGGAAATTGCCCGTCAATTGCGCCTGCGCGATATGGCTGGCCTTGTTGTCATTGACTTCATCGACATGGAATCGAACGGCAATGTCCGTAAGGTTGAAAAGGCGATGAAGGCGGCGCTCGCTAATGATCGTGCCCGTATTCAAGTGGGCCGGATCAGCCAATTTGGTTTGCTCGAAATGAGCCGCCAGCGTCTGCGCACTGGCGTGCTGGAAGCCTCCACGCGCGAATGCCCACATTGCGAAGGTACGGGGCTTGTCCGCACCGCCTCATCGGCGGGCCTTTCGGCCTTGCGGATGCTGGAAGAAGAAGCCGCGCGCGGCCGGGGGAGCCAGTTGGTGCTGCGCGCCAGCCAGGAAGCCGCCTTTTACGTGCTTAACCGCAAGCGTGCCGAGCTGGGCGAGATTGAAGCGCGCTATGGCGTGATGATTGATGTCCAGTCCGACGGCCAGCTTGAGGGCGCGCGGATGACAGTGGATTCGAGTGGCCCACCGCCCGCCTTCCGCCCCAGCTACGAACCGATTGTGGAAGAGCCGTTTGACGATCTTGTCCTCGATGCAGAGGATGAAGACGAGGACGAGGTTGAAGAAACTGGGCGCGATGAACGGGGCGATGATGACAATCGCCGAGGTCGAAATCGTCGTCGTCGTCGGGGCCGTCGCGGCCGTAATCGCGATGGCGATCTGCAGGCAGAAGGTGATGAGGCCCGCGAGGACGGTGAGTCCGAGGCGTCGGCTGAGGCTGGCGAAGAGCGAGCAGAGCGCGATGGCGACCGGGAAGGCCGCCGCCGCCGCCGCCGTGGCCGCCGTGGTGGCCGCCGTCGGCATGAAGATCAGGCTGCTATGGGTGGCGAAGGCGATGCGCCTGTTTCGACCGATACCGCTGCCAGTGACAGTGCAGAAGCAGCGGCAGAGGACGGGGCACCCAAGCCGCGTCGTCGTCCGGCGCGCGCCAAAGCGGCCGAGGCGGTTGCTGCAGAGGCAGTGCCCGCAGAAGCCGCTGTTGACGCTGTGGCAGAAAAGCCCAAGCGCACCCGTCGTAAAAAGGCGGACGCGGCTGAGGCTGATGCAGCACCCGAGGTGACTGCAGAGCCCGCGTCCCAAGTGGTGGCAGAAAAGCCCAAGCGGAGTCGTGCTAAAAAAGCTGACGCGCCGGTTGCTGAAAAGGCTGAAAAGCCCGCGAAGGCGAAGCCGGCACGGGCCGCAAAAGCCCCGAAGGCAGCTGCCGTTGAGGCGGCTCCTGTGGCAGAAGATGCGCCAGCGCCGGCCAAAAAGCCGCGCGCTCGTAAGGCGAAGGCGAGCACGGCTGCCGACACGGCTACCCCCGTCTCAACTGAGCAGGACGGCGAGGCCACAGGCGAACCGCGTCGTGGCTGGTGGCAGCGCACCTTTGGGGATGGCGCTTAAGCGGCTCTATTTCAGCACGGGTTCAGGAAGGATCGGGGACAAGCACGTGATGCAGCGCCCCTCCTTCCTGGCCCGGTGTTTCCTATTTTTCTTGGCGCTGGTGATCAGCTTCCAGCCCGTCATGGCGCAATCCATTTTGCGCGATGCCGAGACGGAAGCCTTTTTTGCAGACATATCGGCAGATATTATTCGCGCTGCCGGGCTTGAGCCGCGCCATGTACAGATCATCCTGATCAATGATCCAGAAATTAACGCCTTCGTGGCTGGCGGACAGATTGTCTATGTT
>JAGWVG010000340.1 GCA_018970965.1 Alphaproteobacteria bacterium
CGGATTCGAGCGCCGCCAGATACACAAAAAGTTTGAAGGCAGATCCCGGTTGCCGCACGGCTTGTGTCGCGCGGTTGTAGATAGACGTTACATAATCACGCCCACCGACCATCGCGCGCACCGCGCCATCGCGATCCAACGCCACCAAAGCGCCTTGAGCCCCTTCGGGAGCATTTTGCTTAATTGCAGCGTCAGCAGCGGCCTGCATCTTCGGATCAATTGTCGTCCAAACTTCAATTGGCCCTTGGGTATCATCAATCAGGCCTTCCAATTGCGGCAACGCCCAGTCGGTGAAATAGCGGATGCTGTTTTGCTGAGGCCCGGCAGCCAAGCGCACGGCTTCTGGGCGCGCGGCCGCAGCCACGCCGGGGCTGATGGCGCCAGCATCCGCCATCACATCCAGCACAACGCGGGCGCGCCCAACGGCGGCTTTTGCATCAGCGGTTGGGGAATAACTGGAAGGCGCTTTGACCAGCCCCGCGATAATTGCCGATTCTTCCAGGCTGAGTTGGTTGGCCGGGTGGTCAAAGAAGCGGCGGGATGCGGCGTCAATGCCATAAGCACCGCCGCCGAAATACACGCGGTTCAGGTAAAGTTCGAGAATCTGGTTTTTCGAATATTTGGCTTCCATCGCCAACGCCAAGACCATTTCACGGCCTTTGCGGCCAAAGGTTTTGGTGTTCGTCAAAAATAAATTGCGCGCCAATTGTTGAGTGATGGTGGAAGCGCCCTGCGCAAAATGCCCCCGCTGCAGCCGCACTTGAATGGCGCGCGCCATGCCAATCGGATCAATGCCAGGATGATAGCGAAAGCGGCGATCTTCGACAGCGATCATCGCATCAACCATCACCGCGGGGATATTGCGATAGTCCAGCCATTCACCATAAATTGGGCCAAGCGAAAGAACGACTTGCCCATCTGCGCCCCGCACGCGAATGACTTGGCCCAGCGATTGCCGTGTCCGCAATTCTGAAAATTCAGGCAGCGAGGAATAAGCAAACCCCACTGCGCAAGCGAGGCCGAAGGCCAAAATGGCGCCCGCAATCAATGCCATGCGGAACAGGCGCGCGAAAAAGCCGCGCTCTTTGGGCGCTGCAGGGGCGGGAGGTGTTGGGCGGGGACGCGTGGCCATCGGCGTTCTCTTAGGCGGTCCAGAGTCGCCGAGCAAGAAATTGCGCGCCGAAGCGCATCTTGGGCTTAATCCGCGTCTGCACCTTCAAAATCAAGCGACACGCTGTTCATGCAAAACCGCAAGCCCGTTGGCTGTGGCCCATCGGGAAAGACATGGCCAAGATGGCCATCGCATCGGCCACAGCGCACTTCAACGCGGACCATGCCATGTGATCGATCTTCCACCATGGTGACCGCATCTAAAGCGACAGGCGCGTAGAAGCTTGGCCAGCCAGAGCCCGATTCATATTTGGTGTCAGATAAAAAGAGGTCAGCGCCGCAGCCTGCACAGCGATAAACACCATCGGCCTTATTATCCGTCAGCGCGCCCGAAAAGGCACGCTCAGTGCCAGCTTGGCGCAGCACATGATATTGTTCGGGCGTCAGGCGCGCGCGCCATTCTTCATCTGTCAGCAGCAGCTTTTCCATCGTCTGTATTTGCCTCGTGGGCGCCTGGTCTTCAAGCCCCGGCGTATAGGATTAACATGCATTAGTTTTAGCTTCCCAAATGGAGGAATTTGCCGCCATTTGTTTGCGTTCATACGTGCTTTGAGATTAGCTTTCAGCCTGTTGGCCAAGAGGCTGCGATAGGAAGGGTGCGTGCCAGTGCAGGATTTTGGCAGATACTGGCCAAGC
>JAGWVG010000052.1 GCA_018970965.1 Alphaproteobacteria bacterium
GCCATCGCGCCCCTGCCCGGGCAGAATCCGCACCCAACCTTGCGGCGCAACGGTGACGCCTTTGGGCAGCGTATTTTGATCAGCCGAAACCAGCCGAAGGCCTTGGCTTTGCGCCTGTTCTGCGACGTATTCGCCCTCTTCTGGTTCTAAGCTGCAGGTCGCAAAAACCAACTGGCCGCCAGGCTTTAGCCAATCTGCCACACGTGCCGCCATCCGGGCTTGAACTTCGGCCAGTTGCGCAATGTCTTTGGCACGAATTCTGTGGAGAACATCGGGGTGACGCGCAAAGATGCCTGTCGCGCTACACGGCGCATCCAAAAGCACGGCATCCACGGGCGATTTGGGGGCCCATTTCAATACATCGGCAGCAACCAGCTCTGCCGTCAGCCCCGTCCGTTCCAAATTCTCTGACAGGCGCGCCAGTCGACGCTCCTCGCGCTCCACCGCCGTCACCTGCCACCCCGAAGCAGCCAATTGCATCGTCTTGCCACCTGGTGCAGCGCACAGATCGAGCACATGGCGCCCCTTGCCTTCGCCCAATAACCGCGCAGGGACTGAGGCAGAGATATTCTGCACCCACCAAGCGCCTTCTGCAAAACCTGGCAACTCAGTCACCGCCGCATCGCGGCCAACGCGGACATGGCCCGGGGCAAGGCTTTCGCCTCCCAATTTTTCAACCCATGTGTCGGTGTCTGCCGCATTTTTAAGCGTCAGGTCTAGCGGCGGCGGTGCGGCGAGTGCTTCCGATGCAGCCCCCGTCATGCCCTGCCCCCAGACTTTGGCCCAGCGATCTTCCACCTTGGGCGGCAATAGCGGAATCGCGCGCAATTGTGCTTTTCCGCGAAACAAAGTGCCGAGAACCCCATGCACCAGCCGTCGCGGCCCGCCTTCCAGCATCGGCAGCGCCGTCGCAATGGCGGCATGCGGCGGGGTGCCAAGCACCAGTGCTTGCACCAGAGCGATACGCAACACCATGCGCGCCTTGGCATCATCAGGCAGCCTTTGGCGCGTCGCGCTATCAATCAGATCATCCAAATCCGGAATGTGGCGCAATGTTTCAGAGGCAATTGCATGCGCCAATGCGCGGTCAGCGGGGTTATCAATGCCGCGCGTTGCCCCTGCAAGTGCGGCTTCCAAGGCCTGTCCGCGCCGCAAAACCGCATCCAACAATGTCATCGCCGCGCGGCGGGCGGGAAGTCCCTGAATATCAGTCATTCCTCGCCCTAGCGCGGCAAAGGCAGCTTGTCAGCCCAGCGGATCAAGCGCGCTGCGCCGGCGGGCCACGGCTGGCGTATCAGCTGGCGCAAACTCCCCCGCCATATCCTGAAGCGCGGCAATGCGCTTTTCCGTCGCCGGGTGCGTGGAGAACATCTCTGAGACGTGCGCCGGCACGATATAGAGCTGCGCTGTTGAGGGCATTTGCTCTGCCACCGGATTGGGGATGGCAGCAGCCCCGCGCGAAATTTTCGCAAGCGCCGAGGCTAAGGCCATTGGATTTCCAGAAATTTCAGCCCCGGCCCGATCAGCGCCATATTCGCGCGTCCGGCTGATCGCCATTTGCACGATCATCGCTGCAATCGGCGCCACGATCACGGCTAGGATCGTCGCCAACGCATTGCCGCGATTGTCATTGCTGCGGAAAAACATCCCAAAATTGGCCAGCATCGAAATGGCACCCGCGACCGTTGCGACCATCGTCATAATCAGCGTGTCCCGGTTTTTCACATGGCCCAGTTCATGTGCCATCACGCCCGCGATTTCATCGCGCGTCAGCATATTGAGCAGGCCCGTTGTCGCTGCCACAGCCGCATTTTCGGGGTTGCGGCCTGTCGCAAAGGCATTGGGGTGCGGGGAGTCGATGATATAGACCTTAGGCATCGGCAGTTCCGCCCGGCGCGCCAATTCTGCCACCATCGCGTAAAAATCAGGCGCGGACTGCGCATCGACCTGCCGCGCATCGTGCATGCGCAAAACAATTTTGTCAGAATTCCAATAGGAAAAGAGGTTCATGCCCAATGCAACAACAAAGGCAATCAGCGCACCTTGCGCGCCACCAAAGGTAAAGCCCAGCGCCATCAACAAGGCTGTTAGCGCTGATAAAAGCATCAAAGTCTTGAAACCACTCACTTGAACTCTCCGTGTGCCCGCCCCAATGTGGGAAAAGACACACGCCGCTTCAAGAAGGAAGATGCAGATGGGGGAACGCCCCGCCCATGTAAAACCGCCAGCCTATCTCTCCAAATCGCCGCCGGTGCCGCAGCCCCAGCCCGTGGAGCAGAAAAAGCCCGAAGATGATCCACTTGGGCTCAACCCCGTGCGCTATGGCGATTGGGAGTTGAAGGGAATTGCCGTCGATTTTTGATTAAATCAGGGCTTCGCCGCGCAATGGCCGGGAAAGCAAGGCTGCCATAACGCCACGCACATCCATTTCCCCTGCCAAAAGCGCGCAGACGGCATCGACAATCGGCATATCAACCCCAACTGCGCGCGCGGCTTGTTGCAGCACAGCTGCGGTATAGGCACCCTCGGCCACAGTCCGTCGATCTGAAAGTAACGCGGCAGCGGATTGCCCTTCACCCAGCCCCTTGCCCAGTGAAAAATTGCGCGAACTGGTGGAAGAGCAGGTCAACACCAAATCCCCCAGACCTGAGAGGCCAGCCAAGGTTTCCGGCTGCGCCCCGCGCGCCACACCGAAGCGCGTCATTTCTGCAAAGCCACGCGCGATCAGCGAGGCACGTGCATTTTGCCCCAACCCAGCGCCATCAACCACGCCACACGCAATGGCGAGGACATTCTTCACAGCGCCGCCAATTTCTGCGCCAATGACATCGTTCGACACATAGGGTCGGAAATGCGGCTGGGCGATACGCGCAGCCAATTGGCGGCCAAGCTCGGCATCGGCGCAGGCCAATGTAATTGCAGTTGGAAGGCCCTGTGCCACTTCATGTGCGAATGTCGGGCCAGACAAAACGGCAATCGGCGCCTCAGGGCATGTGTCTGCCGCAACATCCGACATCAGCCGCTGTGTCTCCGCCTCAATGCCCTTAGAACAGAGGATCAATGGGCGCTTGCCCACCGGCGTTTCCGCCAACACACGGCCCAAAAATTGGGCTGGCGTGACCACCAGCAGCGCATCACACGCGGCCAATTGCGCCAGATTATCAGTCGCCACAATCCCGGGGGAAAGCGCAATTCCGGGCAAAAACAGGGCATTTTCGTGCGTGGCGTTAATCGCGGAAACAACATCGCTTTCGCGCGCCCAAAGCAAGGTTTCTTGCCCGCCTGTCGCCGCAATCTGGGCAAGCGCTGTCCCCCAAGCCCCGCCGCCAATGACCCCCAGCTTCATGCCTTCACCCCTGCCCCACGGGCCTTTTCTGCATCTGGATCCAAGGGCCAGCGTGGCCGTGCGGCAATGTCAAGCGGGTCGGTTAGCCCAGCCGCAAAGCGTTCCGCCCCTGCCCATGCAATCATCGCTGCATTATCGGTGCAGAGCCACAATGGAGGTGCGAAAAAGGGTAAGCCATTCCGCGCGGCCAAGGCCTCCAGCGCCTGCCGGATCGTCTGGTTGGCCGCCACGCCGCCAGCAACAACCAAGGCTGTCGCGCCATCAGCAACATCCACAGCACGCTGGGTGCGATCAATAAGGCAATCGACCACGGCTTGCTGAAAAGAGGCAGCGATATCCTCTGGCTTATGCACCCCCGCATCACGCGCGCGCAGCACCGCGCTTTTCAGCCCAGCGAAAGAAAAATGCGGCTCTTTCGCGCCCAAGAGCGGACGGGGCAGTGGCACAGCTTTCGCGTTGCCCGCCTTGGCCGCGGCTTCCACTGCAGGCCCTCCGGGAAAGCCAAGGCCTAATAATTTAGCTGTTTTATCAAAGGCCTCGCCCGCTGCATCATCAATTGTTGTGGCCAATCGTTTATAGCGACCGACACCTTCTACAAACAGCAACTGGCAATGCCCGCCAGACACCAGCAGCAGCAGATAGGGAAAGTGCAAATCGGGGTTCGCCAAACGCGGGCTCAACGCATGGCCTTCGAGATGGTTGACCGCAATTAATGGCTTACCCGCAGCATGTGCCAAGGCTTTGCCCGTGACCAAACCGACCATCACGCCGCCAATCAACCCCGGCCCGGCGGTGGCGGCAATGGCATCGACATCGGCAAGACGCACCTGCGCATCTGCTAAGGCCTGCTCGACCAAAGGCGTCATCACTTCCACATGCGCACGCGCGGCAATTTCTGGCACCACACCGCCAAAGGGGCGGTGATGCGCCTCTTGCGTCGCCAGACGATGCGCCAAAACCACGCGATCGCTGATCACCAGCGCCGCTGCCGTTTCGTCACAACTCGATTCAAGGCCAAGGATCAATGCCATTGCCCTTCCCTCTAGCCGCACAGGCCGCTAGCACAAGCGCCACTATGATTGATCGTCCATTGAAATTGGGAACGCGGGCCTCTCCGCTGGCGCTGGCGCAGGCGCATCTTGTCCGTTCGGCCCTGCTTGTGGCGCATGGCTGGGATGAGACTCGGGTTGAGATTGTGCCGATGACGGCCAGTGGGGACCGGATTTTGGACCGCCCTCTCGCAGAAGTTGGCGGCAAAGCGCTGTGGACGAAAGAGCTTGACCGCGCCTTGATGGACGGCAGCGTCGATTTTGCAGTTCATTCGATGAAGGATGTTGAAACCATCCGCCCGGCAGAGCTTTCCATTGTTGCGATGCTGCCGCGCGCTGATGTGCGCGATCGGCTGATTGGTGCGGCGAACATTGCGGATTTGCCCCAAGGCGCCCGTATTGGCACAAGCTCCCCCCGCCGCGCCGCGCAATTGCAGCGGTTGCGGCCAGATCTTCAAATTGTTTTGTTCCGTGGCAATGTCGCCACGCGTCTTGCAAAGTTGGAGGCGGGCGAAGCCGATGCCACATTGCTCGCCGCAGCAGGGCTAGACCGGCTGAATATGCCGGACATCGGCACGCCCATTAACCCGACTGAGATGCTCCCAGCCCCAGCCCAAGGTGCGATCGGCATCGAATGTTTGTCGGATAATGCACCGATCCGCGACCTGCTGGCAGCCATTAATCATGCCGATACATTTGCTTGTGTCATGGCCGAGCGCGCCTTTTTGGCGGGCCTCAGGGCTGATTGCCATTCTCCTGTTGCTGCCCAAGCACGGATCGAAAACGGCACTCTGGTTTTACGTGGAGAGATTTTGACTGAAAATGGCAGCGAGCATCAGGCAGCTGAAGGCACTGATCCGGCGGCTTTGGCGGCAGAGTTATTGGGCCGCGCATCTTCCGCGCTTAGGGCGATTTTCGGGTGATACCCGTCATTATCGCACGCCCAGAACCGGGCAATAAAGAGACAGCGGATGCGGCCCGCACCCTGGGCCTAGAGGTGGTTTCCTGCCCGTTATTTGAACTCAAGATTATTCACTTAAATCATTTAAATTCAAAAGATTATGACGCAGTCTTTATCACAAGTGCCAATAGTTTGCGCGCAACACAGGGCCAATTAACGCCCTATCACCACCTGCCGCTTTATGCTGTTGGGCCAATCAGCGCGGCGGCTGCGCGCACAGCAGGCTTTACCACAATTATCGAAGGCAGCGCAGACGGCGCCGCGCTTGCCGAACGCGCGGCGAAAGATGGATGCCACCGCCTTCTGCATTTGGCGGGCATGCCGCATAAGCCCCTTGCACACCCGGCCCTCAGCTTTGACGTCCACTATGTGTATGAGATGGTAGAGTTGCCCGTGCCTGACCTGCTGAAGGCGGCGCTCAGCCGGCCTTGCATTATTTTGGCACATTCTCCGCGCATTGCGCGCACACTGGCCGGGCTAACACCACTCCGCAGCCAATGCCATATGGTGGCCATCAGCGCGCAGACCGCAGAGGCAGCTGGCAAGGGCTGGGCCAGCCTGACCTGGCCAGACCAGCCAAACAGCCAAGCCATGCTGGAACGCGCTGCCCTCTTGTGTCGCGGCGGATGACAGGGCAGGACATTCGGATGGACGAACCGAATTCGCCTCAAACTGCCTCTGCCCCTGACCGCGCCATTCGCGGGCTAGTCATCTCAGCAGTTATCCTATTCATCCTTGGCCTTGCCGTTATTGGCTGGACGCTGCTGCGCACAAGCCCTGCCGATAAGGCCAGCACAGTTGGTGTTCCAGCACCACTTGGCGAGGCAGCGGCTCCACCCCCACCGCCTGCCCTTGCCCCAGCAGATGCAGAAACGCGGATTGCAACCATTGAAAACCGCTTGGCTGAGGCCGATCGGCTCTCAGCACGGGCGTTGAACGATGCAGCGAAGGCGGAGCGCCTGTTGATCCTTCTCTCCGCCCGCCGCGCGGTTGATCGGGGGCGCCCCTTGGGCTATTTGGAATCCGCATTGGCACAGCAATTTGGCGGTGCATATCCCGGCGATGTCACGCTGATTGTCGATTATAGCCGCCGCCCCGTGCGCTTAGACACGCTCACCGATGAATTGACGCTGATAGAGCCCAATCTGGCAACCAAGCCTGATGAAAATGGCTGGCTGGGTAGCTTTATGGCCAATGTTCGCGGCTTAGCAGTCGTCCGTCCGACCAATCAGCCCTCTGATGCCCCTGCCAAAAAGCTGGAACGTGCGCACCGCGCTCTGGCGCGCGATGATGTTGCAGTGGCGTTGCGGGAAGTCGCAACTTTGCCGGGCGCGCCCAAGGCCAAAGCCTGGATGGAAAAGGCGCGGCGCTACATCGCCATTCATGCCGCACTTGATCGGCTAGAAGCCGCGACCATCTTGAACTCGCAGCCGCAACGCTAGGCCGCGCGGGGCTTAAATCGTCGTTGTATTGTAATGATGCCAGGCCAACACGGCTGCAGCCCCGCGATATGGCCGCCACGCCTCTGCGACTGCACGAACAGTGCGCTCTGACGGGCGCTCAGCAAGACCAAGCAACCGGCCGACTTCAATTTGCACGGCCAAATCACCTGCTGGCCAAATATCTGGCCGCCCTTCAGCAAAAAGCAGGTAGATTTCAGCTGACCAGCGGCCAATGCCTTTGACGCGCGTTAACAGCGCAATTGCCTCTTCATCATCTTCGGGCAAATTGTGCAGGTCCAGCGCGCCATCGGCCACCAACTGCGCAAGGCTCAGGGCATAAGATTGCTTCTGGCGTGACAGGCCAAAGCTACGCAACGTCTGCTCATCACTGGCAAGGATCGTCTCAGGCTTAGACAAATCTCCCAAGCCGGCCTCCAGCTTAGCCCAAATTGACGCCGCAGCCTTCACACTCACCTGCTGACCAATGATCGTGCGGAGCAACGTATCATAGCCTGTCGGTCGCTGGCGCGGCTCTGGATAGCCCACGCGCGCCACCACATCGGCAAAGCGGGATTCGGCTGTAATCAGCGCATCAACAGCGTGGCGCAGGCTTTCTACTGTGGTCACCATCGGGCATCCCCTATCGTTCAGCCTTGATAACTTGTCAGGGCGCGGCTAGCGACGTGGAGAAATCCACATCTGGGTGCAAGAGGAATAAGCATGGCCAAGTTGGTTGTTGTCACGCGCGACGGAACGGAAAAGACAGTTGAAGGCCAAGCCGGCCTGTCTGTCATGGAAATTATCCGCGACGCTGGTTTTGATGAGCTGCTCGCTTTGTGCGGCGGCTGCTGCTCCTGCGCGACATGCCACATCCATGTCGACCCGGCGTTTGCCGATAAGGTTGATCCCATGAGCGAAGATGAGAATGATCTGCTCGACAGCTCGGCGCATCGCAACGCGCAATCGCGCCTGTCGTGTCAGGTGCACTTCACTGATGCGCTCGATGGCCTGAAGGTTACGATTGCGCAGGAAGACTAAGGTCTTCTGCCAAGATGGAAGAAAAGGCCCCGGTTTTCCGGGGCTTTTTTATGCCTTAAGCGCGGGCCGAAGCTGCGGCGTAAAGCGCAATTGCAGCTGCGTTTGAGACATTTAGGCTTTCCATCTTATTGCTGATCGGCAGCTTGGCGAGTTCATCGCAATGCGCTTCGGTGTTGGCGCGCATCCCTTCCCCTTCAGCCCCCAGCACGAGGGCAACGCGCGCCGTGCCAATGGCCTCGCCCAACAGGCGATTGCTATGCCCCGTCAGGCCAATGCGCCAAAAGCCGGCTTCGGCAATTTCTTCCAATGCGCGCGACAAGTTCACAACGCGCACCCAAGGCACAATTTCCAGCGCGCCCGACGCCGCTTTGGCCAGTGCGCCGGATTCGGGCGGGGCGTGGCGATCCTGTGTCACAATGCCCAGCGCATCAAAAGCGGCGGCCGAGCGCAATATTGCGCCAACATTATGCGGATCCGTCACTTGATCCAGCACCAGCAACGGCCGCGTATCGCCCGCGCCATCGGCCAACAGATCGCCCAGCCAGACATCTTCGAGCGGATCCACTTCCAACACCAAGCCTTGGTGCGGCGCGTCGGATGGCACCATTCGGCCCAAATCGGGCGCTTCCGCAAAGGCAACCGTCAACCCATTGGGAATATCGAGCGCCGCCGCAGCCTCACGCGTTGCCCACAGCTTGCGGCAGACGCGATTGGGGTTGGCAAGCGCCGCTGTCACGGCGTGACGCCCCCAGAAACGCGGGCGATTGGATGGCGGCTTTGATGGACGATGACCTTTGCGCATGGCGCGCTTCTCGCGGAAGTCTGCGCAAATGGCTAGAGTGGAAATGAAAATGGCCGCCCAGCCCCCGCCGGACGGCCATTTTTTCTAGGACAGAGAGGCGCTTACAGCTTGCGGCTGATCAGTTCCTTCATAATCTCGCTGGTCCCGCCAAAGATGCGGGTGACGCGCGCACCGCGATATTGTTTGGCAATGGGATATTCATTCATAAAGCCTGCACCGCCATGCAATTGCAGGCACTTATCGACAATTTCGCCCTGCAATTCGGTATGCCATAGCTTGGCCGCTGAGGCTTCTTCAGGCGTCAATTCGCGCTTCATATGGCGCTGCAAGGCCCAATCAATATGCGCCCAGCCCACTTGCAGCTTGGTCTTCAAATCGGCGAGCACGAAGCGCGTGTTTTGGAAATTGAGGATTGGCTGACCAAAGGCCTTGCGCTCGCGTACAAACGCGACCGTCATGTCAAAGGCACGCTGTGCCGCCGCTTGCGAACCAATGGCAATCGACAAACGCTCTTGCGGCAGTTCAGTCATCAAATAGATGAAGCCCATGCCCTCTTCACCCAAGCAGTTGGTGATCGGCACGCGCACATCTTCAAAAAACAGCTCGGATGTATCCGCCGCATCCAAGCCAATTTTGTCGAGATTACGGCCGCGCTTAAAGCCTTCGCGATCGGCCTCAACCAACACAATTGATACGCCCTTATAAGCAGGCTGCGCATCCGGATCGGTCTTGCAGCACACCA
>JAGWVG010000341.1 GCA_018970965.1 Alphaproteobacteria bacterium
AACGGAATGTATCAATCACATCCACTGTGATCAGCTTGCCTTCCAGCGTCAATTGGACACGGAAGGCAAAGGCGGCATAGTCAGTTGCACAGCGGATCGGCCCTTCAAGGCGCAGCTTGGCGCCCGTTGCCATCGAGGCCGCGTAAAAGGCGCGGATTTCATCATGGCCCCGCTTCAGGGACGTGCCAACCGGGTCTTCCACCGTGGCATCGGGCGCGAATAGCGCGACGGCCAGCTCGGCATCGCCCTTTTCAAATGCCTCAACATAGCCATGAACGGCAGCAGTCATTTGCTCAGCAGTTGCCATGATTAACTCTCCGGAAAATAACGGCTGATGGTGTCAACAACGCAGGCGGGTTTATCCGTGCCTTCAATTTCCACGGTGACGCGGACAATGGATTGAATGGCGCCCTTCACTTCTTCAACGCCGACAATCTCGCCCACGCCGCGAATGCGGCTGCCGACTTTGACAGGCGCCAAAAAGCGCAGACGATCAGCCCCTACATTCACCGCATGGGCAAAGCCTTGCACTTCAATCAGTTGTGGCAGGAAATAGTTGACGAGGCTCATCGTCAGATAGCCATGCGCAATGGTGCCGCCAAATGGCCCAGCTTTCGCCCGCTCTACATCAACGTGAATCCACTGGTGATCGCCCGTCACCTCGGCAAAGCCATTGACGCGCTCTTGGTCAATTAACAGCCACTCAGTCGGGCCGAGTTGTGTGCCTTCGGCGCCAATCAGGTCCGCCGGTTTTGCAAAGATTTTCGTCATGCGCGTTGGCTCGAGACCGAGACAATCTCGCCCGTCATGTAAGACGACAAATCGGATGCCAAGAACATCATGACATTCGCCACTTCCCACACCTCAGCCGGACGCCCAAAGGCTTCTTGCGCAGAAAGTTTCGCCAGCAATTCATCCGTCGTTACTTTGGCAAGGAAGGGGTGCATTGCAATCGAGGGGGCAACAGCGTTAATCCGCACGCCATGTTCGGCCGCTTCCACAGCGGAGCAGCGTGTAAAGGCCATCACGCCCGCTTTGGCGGCGGCATAATGCGCCTGCCCTTTTTGCGCGCGCCAGCCCAACACTGAGGCATTGTTGACGATAACACCCGATTTTTGCGCATACATGGCCGGCAAGAAAGCGCGGGTCATACGGAAAACGCTGTTCAGCGTCACATCCAATACGCGGTGCCATTGATCATCCGTCATATCGACCACCGGCACTTCGCCGCCAAGGCCAGCATTGTTGATGAGCACATCAATCCGACCCAGTTCCGCAAGTGACGCCGCATGGAGCGCATCGACCTGAGATTGGTCGGTTACATCGCACACAAAGGTCGCGGGACGCGTGCCGAGGTCTTCCGCAATGCGGTCTGCTGCTTCCCCCAAGCGCCGTTCATGAAAGTCGCTCATCAGCACCGTCGCGCCTTCTTCCACCGCGCGTTTGGCGGCAGAAAAGCCAATGCCAGTGCCGGCCGAGGCTGTGACGACGACAGTCTTGCCTCTCAGCAAGCCACGCGGTTCCGGGTAGCTCGGCAACATTAGACATCCCCTCGCGGTTCACGCGGCATGCCAAGGCCACGCTCTGCAATCAAATTGCGCTGAATTTGGTTCGTGCCCCCATAAATGGTGTCGGCGCGCGAATAGAGGAACAAATTGGGCAAAACGTCCCATTCATAATGGTCCCGCTCGGTCACTTCAGCCGCCTGGCCCAGCACATCCATTGCCAGTTCCCCCAGGCCGCGGCGCCAGCTGGCCCATTGAATCTTATAGGTCAGCGCCGCGCCATCAATCTTGCT
>JAGWVG010000342.1 GCA_018970965.1 Alphaproteobacteria bacterium
GTTTGACCAAAGCTGGTGACGCCAAGTGGGCTGACGCGCATCCCGCGCACCGCGCCGATCCACGACAATGCCGCAGGCGAGCCATCCAGAACGGTGACCAACCCGGCATTGGGGGCAAGATCAGCGAGGAGATGTTCTATGTGGCTCTGCCCCATATTTGCGTCTGTCCAGCGCGAGGCGTGACGGGCAGACCAATCGCGATGGAGTAAATCGGGCGATGTCACGTTCATCAGTCCAATGCCGGGCACATCTTCGGCCAATTGGGTCCACGCGCTCAAAACTTCGGGCGCGATTGCTCCGGTGAAGATGATCGCCGCTTCAGCGCCGGGCTTGGGCGCGCGCAACCAATAGGCGCCTTTTAAAGCATCCTCTTGCCAGCTCTGATCGTCGCGCGTGATTTGCGGAATGACACGCGTGCTGAGCCGCAGGTAAACTGAACTTCCGTGCGGCTGCTGCATATAATCAAAGGCCCAACGCATGATGAGCGCAACTTCATCCGCATAAGCGGGCTCAAAATAGGCCAGATTAGGCTGGCCCATGCCAATCAGCGGGGTGTTGATCGATTGATGCGCGCCGCCTTCTGGCCCGAGGGTGAGGCCGGAAGGCGTGCCCACCAGCAAGAAGCGCGCATCTGAATAACAGCCATAATTCAAAGCATCGAGCCCGCGGGCAATGAAGGGATCGTAAACGGTGCCGACCGGAATGAGCCGTGTGCCAAAATGCGGGCCCGCCAGTCCAAGCGAGGTGAGTGCGAGGAAGAAATTATTTTCTGCAATCCCAAGCTCAATGTGCTGGCCGGCGGTGTGTCCATCCCATTTCTGGGCGGAGGGAATTTTGGCTTCGCGGAATACGTCGATCACTTCGGATCTGCGGAACAGACCGCGCTGATTGACGAACGCGCCCAAATTGGTTGTCTGAGTGACATCTGGTGCTGTCGTCACGATGCGATCTGCCAGCGGCGCGCCCGATTTGGCGAGATCCAGCAAAACATTGCCAAACGCAGCCTGGGTCGATTGGCTCTCGCCTGCAGGCGTGGGGAGCGAAGCGGGAACAGGCACGTAAAGTGCGTCTTGATCTCCCCCTTTGTTATTCGCCAGGGGGCTATTGGCAACAAAGGCCTTTAAGCGCGCGGCTTGATTGTCGCCGACACCGCCATAGGGTTCCCACTCAGCGCCTTGGGGGATGCCAAGGCTTTCCCGCAATTGTTCGATTTGCGCGGGGTTCATCATCCCGCTGTGATTATCCTTATGGCCCGCAAGCGGCAGGCCATAGCCTTTAACCGTATAGGCGATGAACAAAGTTGGCCGATCATCCGTGACGGCGTCAAAGGCGTTGATCAGGCTTTCAATGCAATGTCCGCCCAAATTGGTCATGAGATGCGCAAGCGCCGCATCGTCAAAGCTTTCGATCAATTTGCGCGCGCGCGCATTGGTGCCAATATCGGCCATAAGCCGCGCACGCCACGCGGCGCCGCCTTGGTAGGTCAGGGCTGCAAATTCCGCATTGGGGCAATTATCAATCCAGTCGGAAATGGCCTGCCCGCCGGGTTGCGCGAAGACTTCACGCTGAAGCTTGCCACTTTTGATCGTAACAACGCGCCAGCCACAGGTTTCAAAAATATCATCAAAGCGCCGGAACATGCGATCCGCGGTCGTGCTGTCGAGCGACTGGCGGTTATAGTCGACGACCCACCAGCAATTGCGGATATCGTGCTTATAGCCCTCAATCAGGCACTCATAGATATTGCCTTCATCCAGCTCTGCATCGCCCATCAGCGCGATCATGCGGCCGG
>JAGWVG010000343.1 GCA_018970965.1 Alphaproteobacteria bacterium
TCTCGGGCAAAGACCCGACCAAGGTGGACCGGTCAGCGGCTTATATCACCCGCTATTTGGCAAAGAATATTGTCGCCGCCGGCCTTGCCAAGCGCTGCACCATTCAATTGGCTTATGCTATTGGCGTGTCTGAGCCGCTGTCGCTTTATGTCGATACCCACGGCACGGGCGTTGTCGGCGATGACGCAATTGAAACCGCGATCAAATCCATTGCAAAGCTGGGCAAGCTGACGCCACGTGGCATCCGCACTCATCTGGGCCTTAATAAGCCAATTTATCGCCCAACGGCTGCCTATGGCCATTTTGGCCGCAAGGCAGAGGGCGATTTCTTCCCCTGGGAACGCACCGATCTGGTGGCTGACCTGAAGGCGGCTTTGGGCCGCTAAGGCTTGCGGGAATGGGGGCGGACGCTTAAGCGCCCGCCCTATGAAGGATCCAACCACACTCAACCGGCTTTATGGCCGCGCCAAGGGACATAAGCTGCGCGCGGGCCAACAGGCGCTGGTCGACCATTTTTTGCCGCAGGTGGCGGTACCTGACGGCCCGCTGGATGCCCGCACCCTTTTTGGCGATGACCGGCCCCTTGAGTTTGAGATTGGCTTTGGCGCGGGTGAGCATCTGGCCTATCAAGCCGGCTTGCGCCCTGACCATGGCTTTATTGGCTGCGAGCCTTTTGTGAATGGCGTGGTCGGCGCGCTGATGCACATCCGCGATGATGCGCTGACCAATGTCCGTATTCATATGGGAGATGCGATGGAGGCGCTGGCGCGCTTCCCCGACGCGTCACTCGACAAAGTCTATCTGCTCCATCCCGATCCTTGGCCCAAAGCGCGCCATGCAAAACGGCGGATGATGAACCCCGGGCCGCTGGATCGCATTGCCGCCAAACTTAAACCCGGCGGTGAGTTTCGCTTCGGTACCGACCACCCAATTTATTGCCGCTGGGCGATGATGCAGATGAACAAGCGCAGCGATTTCATCTGGCAGGCAAAGACCGCCAGCGATTTTCTGGTGCGTCCCGATGACTGGCCAGAGACGCGCTATGCCCGCAAAGCACGCACTGTCTTTGGCCATGACATTTGGTATTTCCGCTATATTCGCGTGTGATCCATTCACCCCAACCTCTCGCGTGCGAGGGGAGCGCGCTTAGGACTTCGGCACCAGCTTCAGCAGCCGCGCGTCAGGCCCATCTTCCAACAGCCAGATGAACCCATCAGGTGATTGATCGACTTCGCGAATGCGCTTGTCCATCGGCCATTGATTGGCCTTTGTCGCCTTATCCCCGTCCAGATCAACACGGACCAGCGCCTTGCCACTCAACGCGCCAATAAAGGCGTCGCCCGTCCAGCCCGCAAAGCGTTTGCCCTTGTAAATCATTAAGCTGCTGGGCGAGATGGCTGGCACCCAAAACACCTTGGGCGGCGCATAGCCATCTCCCGGCGCATGATCGGGGATCGGCTTGCCATCATAATGATCGCCATTGGACACATTGGGCCACCCAAAATTGGCACCCGGCGTCACCAAATTCAGCTCATCGCCGTGGCGTGGGCCCATTTCCAATTCCCACAAACGCCCCGCGCCATCAAAGGCCAAGCCCAGCGGATTGCGGATGCCATAAGCATAGATTTGCGCGGTGATGCCCCCCTTGGCAGCCATCGGGTTATCCGCAGGCACGCTGCCATCGGGGTTGAGGCGCACGACCTTGCCAAGATTGGCCGATAGGTCTTGGGCCGGATCAAATTTTTGCCGCTCCCCGGACGAGATATAGAGCTTGCCGTCCGGCCCAAAGG
>JAGWVG010000053.1 GCA_018970965.1 Alphaproteobacteria bacterium
GGCTTCTGGGGTCAGCAGGAAGAAATTGGCAGCCATTACAATTTGTTCATATATCGGATAAGCCCCGGTGGCAGGGAAGACGGCATGACAGGAGACAGGCAAGGTTCCGACAGATGTTAGGGAACCCGCTGTTTTGAGACGATGGATAGACGCCTATGAGCCAGCGCATTCTGATCATCGAAGATGATGAAAAGACGGCGTCCTTCATTGCCAAAGGGCTAATGGACGAGGGCTTTCTTGTCGAAACAGTGCATGATGGCCGCGATGGCTTGTTCCATGCGACCGATAGCGCTTTTGATGCAATTGTTCTCGACAGAATGTTGCCCGGCATGGATGGCATGGCGGTGCTGGCCGCGATGCGCGCCGCGCAAGTGCGCACACCTGTCATCATTTTATCCGCCTTGGGGTCAGTTGATGCCCGTGTTTCCGGCCTGACATCGGGCGCGCATGATTATCTCGTCAAACCCTTTGCCTTTTCAGAACTCTTGGCGCGTATTCGCTTGCTGCTCGCCCGTCCCGGCGCGGACCCTGCTGAAGAGACGGTTTTGCGCTGTGGGGATATTGAGATGAATTTGCTCAATCGCCAAGTGCGCCGCGCAGGGCAAAAAATTGACCTCCAGCCGCGTGAATTTCGGCTGCTGGAATATTTGATGCGTCATAAAGACCGCGTGCTGACGCGAACAATGATGCTTGAAGGCGTGTGGGATTATCATTTTGATCCGGGCACGAATGTGGTCGATGTGCATATGAGCCGCTTGCGGCGCAAACTTGACGATGGCTTTGACCCGCCGATGCTCCACACCATTCGCGGCGCGGGCTATATGCTCGGCACGATGGAGTAAGCGTGCGCCGCGTTCTTTCTTACCGCAACACCTCGCTGGTTTTGCTTGGCGCCTTTTTGCTGATCCAACTGACGGCCTTGGGCGTCGGCTTGTTGACGATGCATCGTTTTGCCAGCCAATTGTTGATGTCTGATACGGCAGAAGAGGTGTCGGTCCAGCTGGTGACACTGAAGGATTATTATCAGACTGGCGGGATGCCGCTTTTAAAAGAAAAAGTCCGCGAACGTCTGCGCCAACCGGGGCAAAATGAACTGGTTATTCTGGTTCGCGATCCCAAGGGGCAAGTTTTGGGCGGGGGCCTGTCGGCATGGCCCCTTGGCGCGCGCCTTGATGCGCGCTGGTCGGTGACGATGGTCACGGCTCCGGGCATGAGCGAGCCCATCAAAATGGGGTATGAAACGGCCCGCCTGCCAAATGGCCATGTGATCCTTGTTGGCAATTTGCTGGGGGATGAACAGCGGCTTCAGCGTGCCAGCGAAACCGCCGCGTTGACGGCAGTGGCTGTGGGCAGCTTGATTGCCATTGTCTGTGCATTGCTGATGCTTCGGCTGCTTGCCGGGCGCATTGATGAATTTACGGATGTGGCGCGCGCCGTGCAGGCGGGGGATTTAACACGCCGCTGGACACGCAGTGATGCTGGGGATTCCTTTGATCGTCTTGGTGCTGCAATTAACGCCATGCTGGATCGGGTTGCGGGCTTGGTGGGGGAGCTGCGCATGGTGACCGATTCCATGGCGCATGACCTGCGATCGCCTGTAACCCGGCTGAAAGCCACGCTGGAACAATCCTTTACGCGCACATCGGATCCTGCCGCGCGCGACGCTTTGGCAACAGCCATTGAGGAGAGCGATAGTCTGCACCGCATGCTGGATACCGCGCTTGATATTACGCGGGCGGAAGCAGGTATTGGCCGCGATCAATTCACGCGCTTTTCCTTTTCTGACCTTCTCTTGGATATTGCAGATGTTTTTGGCCCGCTCGCCGAAGAGCGCGGCTTGAGCATCCATGTGTCTGCGCAAGGCCCGCTGATTGTTTTGGGGCATAGAGAGCTGCTTCAACGGGCGATTTCCAACCTTGTTGATAACGCGCTGAAATATGCTGTGAATGGCACGCGGCTTGGCCTTGCGGCGATTGTGAACGGCGCGATGTTGCATGTTGCCGTGGAAGATGATGGCCCCGGTATTCCCGCTGCGCGCCGAGAAGAGGCACTGCGCCGCTTTGCGCGGCTTGATCATGCCCGAACGCAATCAGGTGCAGGGCTGGGCCTTTCGCTTGTGCGCACAATTGCCCACCTTCACGGCGGCGAAGTGCGCTTGGACGATAGCTTGGGCCATGGATTGGTCGTTATTCTTGACCTGCCGATCGCGCAGGCCCTTGCCGATGAAGGGGTGGCCGTGTCACCCCAAATTCATTAACATACCTTAATGTCGCGGAATTCCTGCGGGTTGTTTCAAATTTCTAGAGGATGATGCAGGAGACTGATATGACATCTCGCCTCTTGCTTGCCTCAATCCACGATGTTGGCCCCGCTTTTGAAAGCGAAATCGATGCGCTTTTTGCGCGCCTGACGGGCCTGCTTGGTTCTCCAAAAATCGCCATGCTTGTGGTGCCCAATCATTGGGACCGCGCACCCTTATCCGCCGCACCTGGCTTTGCACATAAGCTTCGCGCATGGGCGGATATGGGCGTGGAAATGTTTGTCCATGGCTGGTTCCATAAAGATTTGGCGCAGCATAATGGTTTGGCCAGCTTCAAGGCGCGCCACATGACAGCAGGCGAGGGCGAATTTTTGGGGTTGGACGCGCTCGAAGCGGCCCGGCGGATGGCCGAAGGCCGGGCCTTGATTGAAGACATTATTGGCCGCCAAGCGGCTGGCTTTATTGCGCCTGCTTGGCTTTATGGTCCCGGCGCGCGCGTTGCGCTGCGACAATCGGGCCTTGCGCTTGCGGAAGACCATTTTCGGGTGTGGGAAGCGGCAACCAATCGCATAGTTGCGCGCGGGCCAGTGATCACCTGGGCAACGCGCAGCCCGGCGCGCGAAGCGTCTTCACTTTTCTTTGCGGCCCTTGCCCGCCACATGTTGCGCCCGCTTCCCGTTGTGCGCGTGGCGGTACACCCCGGAGACGCGCATAGTTCTAAGGTTCTTGCGAGTATCGACAAATGCGTCTCTGCCCTGCTACCGGGGCGCGAAGCTGCTGGTTATCGGGATTTGATCCAGCGGCCCATGTCTTCGCGTCAGTCTGGCGCGGGACTTTCAGGCCCAATTGCGGAGTGATGCCCGTGTACCAGAAGGACATTTCCAGCGACGCGGCCCAGCCTTTTGATCTGGATGCGCGTTTTGCGGAAGATAAATCGTCCCTGCTGGCCCGGATTGCGCGTTGGGGCAGCCCCATTTTGTCAGTGGCCATGTTGGTCGCCATTTTGCACAATGCACGCGATGTTGATTTAACCGAATTGCTGCGGTTGCCAGCCCATCCATTGTTCTGGGTGTGCTTGGTCCTCAGCTATCTGGCAACGCCGGTGAGTGAATGGATTATTTACCGGCGGCTTTGGAAAATTCCGGCGGATGGCCTTGTCGCCTTGCTCAAAAAGCAAGTGAGCAATGAGTTGCTGATGGGCTATTTGGGCGATGCGCAATTCTATCTCTGGGCGCGCCGCCGCACGGATATGACGGGCACACCTTTTGCGGCCGTCAAAGATGTGTCTATTCTCTCGGCTATGGCGGGCAACGCGGCGACCTTGCTTTTGCTGGTTCTTGGTTGGCCCTATTTGTCCGCGGCGCATGCAGGTGTCGCAACGCGGACCATTGTGATTTCGGTGGGCGTCATGCTTGCCAGTTCGCTTCTTGTCTTCTTGTTTCGGCGCAAGCTGTTCTCGCTGCCCCGGCCCACTTTGTGGTTTGTGACAGGCATACACATGGCCCGCATTGGCTTTGGCTTGGCCGTAATGGCGGCGGCGTGGCAATTATTGCTGCCGCATTTGCCGCTGAGCTGGCTTCTCCTTTTGGCGATGCTGCGCATGCTGATATCGCGCCTGCCCTTGGTCCCGAATAAGGATGTGATGTTCGCTGGCGTCACCTTGCTCCTTTTGGGGTCAACCATTGGCATTGGCGAGGCCACGACCAAGATCGCGTTGCTGACACTTGCTGGCCATATTGGCGTTGGATTGGTGATCCTTGCAGTTGACGGGGAAATCTGGGGGCGCAAAAAGGCGGCATGAGTGTCTTGCTCGCCCTGGCCGCTCAAGCCTTTGTGGCCTCCAGCCCAAGCTTGGGTATGGCGGAAGGGCGGTGTCGCGCGAATGAGCAGGGCCCGGCATTCTCGGTTTCGGTTCTCGGCCTGAAAGATCGGGCAGGCAGTTTAAAGCTTGAGCTGTATCCGGCTAATGACGTTGATTTTCTGGCAGATGATAATGTGCTGATAAATGCCGGAAAGGCATTTCGTCGCGTCGTTGTCGCGGTGCCGCAATCGGGCACGCCGATGCTGTGCATTCGGGCGCCAGAGCCCGGGCCCTATAGCCTCGTTTTGCTCCATGACCGCGACGATAATCGCAAGTTCAATTTCACCTCGGATGGGATTGGTTTTCCCGGGCTGCCGCGGCTTGGCTGGTCAAAGCCAAAGTCCAGTGCGGCGCGCGCCACTGTTGGCACGGGCATCGCCTCGATTGCCATTACGATGCAATATCGCACGGGCCTAGCCAGCTTTGGCCCTTTGCGTGAGGCGCGTGGCCGGTGAAGATCGTCGACGTATCGGCCTTTTACACGCCACATGGCGGTGGGGTGCGCACCTATGTGGACCGCAAGCTCGCCCATGCGGCCGCGGCTGGGCATGACATGGCCGTTATCATCCCAGGCGCCCATGATGGTGAAGAGCGGCTGCCCGGCGGCGGACGGTTGATTTCTGTTGCATCTCCCAAGCTGATTTTTGACGGGCGTTATCGCTATTTCCGCAGTGCAGATCCGGTGCACGCCATATTGGATGCGGAACAGCCCGATATTGTGGAAGCGTCTTCCCCTTGGCGCACCGCCAATATTGTTGCCGATTGGCAAGGATCGGCGCGCAAAGCCCTGTTCATGCACGCCGACCCAATGAGCACCTATGCTTATCGGTGGTTTGGCCAAATTGCGCACAAGGATACGATTGACCGCGGCTTTGCTTTTTTCTGGAACCATTTGCGCCGCGCGGCAGAGCAATTTGATACGATTATTTGCGCCAATCCTTTTTTGACTGAGCGAATGACCGAGGCGGGCATTGCGCGTGTCACAACGCTGCCTTTGGGCATTGAGGCAGAGCGCTTTTCCCCCACACATCGGTCGGAAGCCTTGCGCGCGCGGCTCTTGGCGGAATGCCAGCTGGGGCCTGAGGCGCGTTTGCTTTTGGGTGTTGGCCGGCTCAGTCCGGAAAAGCGCTGGCCGATGATTATCAATGCGGTCACCAAGGCTTCTGCCCGGCATCCTATGGGGCTTATTTTAATTGGCCATGGGCGGGAACGCGCCAGCATTCTGAAAGCCATTGGGGGCAATCCTCATGTGCGCTTGGTGGATGGGGTTGAAGATCGTGAGATGCTGGCGACGATTATGGCGAGCGCAGATGCCCTTGTGCATGGCTGCGAGTCGGAGACATTTGGGTTGGTCGTGGCGGAAGCCGCCGCTTCTGGCCTGCCTTTAATCTTGCCCGATGAAGGGGGGGCCTCTGGCTTTGCTGATAAAGCGCGGGGTGAAGTGTATCGCGCAGCCAAGGTAAAATCGCTCGCCCGCGCACTCGAAGCCTTTTTGCAGCGTGATTTAGAGCCGATGCGGACCGCTGCCGCGGCTTATGCGCGCGACGTTATGTCGATCCAAGACCATTTTGATCAGTTGTTCCAATCCTACGCCGCGTTGATTGATCGGCGATTGGCTGCTTGATGCGGCCGATGCAGATGTATCTTGCGGGCGCGTTAGCCTAATGGCGCTGCGGAAAGATTTGTGGCGCGTCGGCCTGGTTCGACAGCCCCTTGCTGACCTTTTAAATGGTGTGCCTTTTGCCGCAAATGCGGTGCATTGGCTGCCTGCCTTACCCGGGCTCTGCTTTGATGCCGACCCGATGGCCATTTGGCGTGATGGCAAATTATATGTCTTTGTTGAAACCTATGATTATCGCGAGCGTCACGGGGCGATTGATGTCCTAACGCTGGATGCCGATTTTCATATTCTGGATCGGCAGCCTGCGCTGCGCGCACCTTGGCATCTCTCTTATCCTTATTTGATCGAAACAAATGGCGCGCTTTACATGCTGCCCGAGGCGCATCGCTCTGGCCATGTGACACTCTATCGATGCACCAGCTTTCCCAATATTTGGGAAGCCGTGGCGCGCATTGATTTGGATGTTGCCCCGATTGATGCAACGCCTGTTTGGCATGATGGGCTGTGGTGGCTTTTCTATACGCCCGCCACATCGCGCGCGGATAAGGTGAGTGCGTTGCACCTCGCTTTTGCCGAGCGCCTTGAGGGGCCGTGGACGCCGCATCCGGGCAACCCGGTTGTCTATGATCCTTCATGCGCGCGGCCCGGCGGCACGCCCGTTAGAGTGGCCGACCAGTTGATTGTGCCAATGCAGGATTGTCGACGCACGTATGGCGGCGGCATCCGCCCGTTGCGGATTGAGGTGCTTTCACCGTCTGAATTTGTGGCCCAGCCGGCAGCTTGCGTTGAAATTCCCGCAGGCTTTGCCCCTTATACTGACGGGCTTCACACCATGTGTGCGGCGGGCCCGGTGACCTTAATTGACGCCAAGCAATTCCGGCTCTCGGCTGAAACGCTGCTGCTCGATATGCGGCATGAAATGCGGCGCCTGATCCGCCGTTAAGAGGCGGCGCACATGGACATTATCAAAGAATGTCAAATGCCGCTTGGCAACATGGTCCAAATTATACGCCGCAACGGCTGCCGCCAAGGACCTGGGGTCAGGTACCGGCTCACGCAACATCTGATCCAGATGGACTGCCATTGCCGCGGCATCGTCCACAGGCACGATATGGCAGCTGGGCAGCGGCTTTAGGATATCGTCGACGGCCGGTGTGCAATTGGTGCTTAATACGGGCCGCCCTGCGCCCAGCGCTTCAACGATGACAGCGCCAAACCCTTCATAATGCGATGACAAAGCAAACAGCCGCGCGCGATTTAGCCAAGGGCGAATATCTGCGACATAGCCGGGCATAGAGACGCGGCCCGCGACGCCGAGGCGCTGTGCCAAATCTTCCAATTCGCGGCGCAATGGGCCTTCGCCCAGAATGACCAATTTGGCTGTCCGGTCTTGCATCAAAGCCAAGGCGCGAATGGCGCAATCAAAGCCCTTTTCGCGCACCAAGCGGCCCGCGGCCAAAATGGTTTTGCCCGCCGCTGGTGCCAGTTCATGATGCGTTTGTGGCTGATCCAAAACCGGCAGTGGCAGATCAATGGTGATACGGCGGCCGAGAATTTTATCAGCATGGTCAACAGTTTTGGGCGACAGGGCAATGGCTGCATCCACGCAGCGCAGCCGCTGGCGCGTAATCCAGCTATAGACCCATTGCGCAAGACCCTTGCGTCCCCGGCGGACAAGGGGGGTGCTGACATGGGTTACAATGGTCGGGCGGCGCTTTGCAGCGCGGCCCCTAAGCTGGAGCAGTGCAGGCCATTGATAATTGCCCGGCACAAAGATCATGTCAAAGTCATGCTCTGCCAGAAAATCGCAGAGACTGCGGCCAAGCCTTGCCCGAGATCCAGGGCCGCGGCGAATGACGGGTGCGCATTCCACAATTGTCACAGCGGCATTTGGCAGATTGGCCAACGCCCCTTCGCGCGCGCCGCAAAATAATGTGACTTTGCGCCCTTCTTCCGCCCATCGATTGGCAAGTCGGATGGCAATGCGTTCACTGCCGCCCAACGCCAAATCGTGCAAAAGCACAAGGATGCTTTGCGCCTCAAACGCCATGATAAGATATCCCGCCCTAATAAACCCGCCCCCGGGTTGCGGCGGTCAATACGCAAAAAGCGCAGCGGCGGTTATTACGGCTTTTTTACACAAAGCTTAACCTGAGCTGAATCGTGCAAATGGTTGCCAAACTTGGTTGAGCAGGTCTAGCACGGCCCTGGGGGCGGCCTAGCCACTGGGGCGGATGCTGCGCAAATGAAAGGGCTTTTGTGCCGCAAAGGGCGCTGCGCAAAGTGCAGGTGCATCTTAGCCGTGCGGAAATTATTCGCACGGGCGCCGTTATGGGCGTGGCGACGCTGTTGGCCGCCGCTGTCCAGGGCCCTTTGGGGGATGTGGAGTCAGCGCTTGTGCTGGTCACAGGCATTTTGTTGGCGGGGGCCACCTGCGGCTTGTTGGCCTCGTTATTAGCAGGCCTGTTGGGGTCCATTGGCTATAATCTGCTGATCACACGCCATGGCCTGAGCTGGGAAGTGGACAGTTTCCGCGATGTCGCGCCGCTTCTGGTTTTCTTATTATGTGCGCTTATTGCGGGGCTTTTATCTGGCCGGCTGCGCGATCAGGCGCACATTGCGCGCGCCGGGAATGACCAGCTCGTCAACCTTTTTGCCATCAGCCGAGCGCTTCAAGGGGCGTTGCGCCCTGCCGATCTTGCAAAAGCGCTTGAGGATTCCTTTCCCGCGACTCGGCAGGCCTTCAAATGTCTGCATATCTTAGGTCGCGGGGCGATCCCTATCTGCACCAGCTCAGCGGCAGACCTTCAGCTCTGGAATGATCTGTCGCAAGCGGCCTACCAAAAGGGCCGTACAATTGAGGAAGAGGGGTTGACCGCTTATTGCCTGTATAATGGGGCGCAGGTTATCGGCGTTGTCATCTTGGATGAGGGCGCTCTCACTGAGACCGACCGTTTATTTTTGCCAGCGCTTATCAATCTTTGCGCTCTTGCCTTGGCGCGGGCCATATTGTCAGAACAATTGGCGGGTGTCGAAGCAGTCGAGCAAGCTGAGCGGCTAAAGTCCAGCTTATTATCGTCTGTCAGTCATGATTTTCGCACGCCCCTTACCGCCATTCGAACATCGGCATCGAGCCTGTTGCGCTATGGGGATCGATTTGACGCCGAGACGCGCAGCAATCTTTTGGAAACAGTGCTGGCCGAGGCCAACCGTCTGACGCGGTACACCTCTAATCTGCTCGAGCTGAGCCGTCTTGAGACGGGCGCCTTTGCGCAGACGCTCCAGCCTTTGGGCGTGGCCGATATGCTCAGCGCCTGTGTACAAACAGCACGCGCCCGGGCGCGCGCGCATCACATCACGCTTGATGTGCAAGATGATTTGTTGGCGATTATGGCCGACGCGGCTTTGTTTGAAATTGCCATTCTTAACCTGCTCGACAACGCCATCGCTTATAGCCCGGATGCGTCCCATATTTGGGTTCGCGCCCGCCGAGACGGATCGCAGTGCCGGATTGAGATTGAAGATCAAGGCTCCGGAAT
>JAGWVG010000344.1 GCA_018970965.1 Alphaproteobacteria bacterium
ATGATTGCGGCATCCTTCCTCATTAAGCATTTGCTGATTGACTGGCGGCGCGGCGAAGCGTGGTTTTGGGATACCTTGGTGGATGCCAATGCGGCCGCCAATGCGTCTAATTGGCAATGGGTGGCAGGAACTGGCGTGGACGCGCCCATTTTCTCTCGAATTATGGCGCCTTTATCGCAGTCCGAAAAATTTGATGCCACGGGCTATATCAAGACATGGGTGCCCGAGCTGGCTGGCCTGTCTGATCCCTATATTCACGATCCTGAGGAATTTGGCGTGCGTCCGCCAAATTACCCCCGCAAGATTATTGGTCATAAAGCCGCGCGAGAACGTGCCCTGGCGGCCCAAGCCCTGGCGCGCGAAAAATAGGGCATTGATCTTAATAGCCAATGTCTGATCTAGTAAGAGCAAGGGCAAAGCCCCGATATAACTGGAGAGGAATAAGGATGCGCGCTTGGATAGTCGGGGTTTCTGCCTTGATGTTGGCCGGTGGGGCATTGGCCCAACCCGCGTCATTGCCCAAAAGCGCCCCTTTGCCAAAGGATCTCGATGTGCTTTTTTGGACGCAACACCAACGCGATGCCGCTTTCCGTGCGACGGAAACCTTAACCAAGGTCAACACCATAGCCGCCGGCGGTGCCGTGCATCCCCTGGGCCAAGGGGCGCCGCTGAAAATCTCCATGGATATGGACGCCTATATGGCGCATCAGCGCAATGCTGGGTTGATCATTCTCCAAGATGGCAAAATTCGCTTTGAAAAATATGCGATGGGCTATGGCCCTGAAGGCCGTTGGACCAGCTTTTCAGTCGCAAAATCGTTTACATCCTCCTTGGTCGGCGCGGCGGTAAAGGATGGGTATATCAAAAGCCTGGAAGACAAGGTGTCCGCCTATATCCCGGGCCTGAGGGGCTCGGCATATGATGATGTTACAGTGCGGCAATTGCTGACCATGACATCGGGCGTGAAGTGGAATGAAGATTACACGGATCGCAATTCAGATGTCGCGCTGTTTGACCGGCATCAGCCCGATCCGGGTGAAGATATTACTGTGAGCTATATGAAGCGCCTGCCGCGCGAGGCGCCAGCGGGCACCAAATGGGTGTATAAAACAGGCGAAACAAATCTGATTGGCGTGCTGGTTTCCAGCGCAACGGGCAAGACTTTGTCCTCCTACCTGTCAGAGAAAATCTGGACCCCCTTTGGCATGGAAGGCGAGGCGATTTGGATGCTGGGCCGCACCGGCCATGAAATTGCGGGCTGCTGCATTTCTGCGCGCCTACGCGATTATGCGCGCTTCGGCCTGTTCATTTTGGGCGGCGGCAAAGCAGGCGGCAAAGATGTTTTGCCCGCTGATTGGCTGCCACAGGCAACCCAAAGGCAAGCCGATATTGATCAGCCGGGCCGAGGCTATGGCTTCCAATGGTGGACAAATGACGATGGCAGTTTTGCTGCCCAAGGCATTTTTGGCCAAGGCATTTTCATTGATCCCAAGCGCAAGCTGGTGATTGCCTCTAACGGCAACTGGCCCACCGCGACGGACCCCGAAGGTGTGGGAAAAGAACGCGAAGACATGTATCGCGCGGTACAAGCCGCCGTTGATGCCGAGGCTTCGCACCACAGCCACCACTGACGGATGGACCGCGATGAGAGCGGGGAAGGGGCCTTACGCTTCGACCCGCTCTCGGTGCCCCGTTTCAAAATTGCTTGAAAGCAAGTCTGCGACGCGAGCCCCCACGACATTGGGGGATTTTAGTGTTGCCGGATCTTCG
>JAGWVG010000345.1 GCA_018970965.1 Alphaproteobacteria bacterium
ATGCCCGCAAGGTGCGCCCCTTGGGCGATGGCGGGGTGATTGCGGGGTTTGCTGGCGCAACAGCCGATGCCTTCACATTATTTGATCGGCTGGAGAAAAAGCTGGAGCAATATCACGGCCAATTGCTGCGCGCGGCAGTCGAACTGGCAAAGGATTGGCGCACCGATAAATTCTTGCGCAATTTGGAAGCCATGATGATTGTGGCGGATAAAGACGTTACCCTGATCCTGACGGGGAATGGCGATGTGCTGGAACCCGTGGATGGCATAGCGGCTATTGGCTCGGGTGGCAATTTTGCGCTCGCGGCGGCCCGCGCGCTGAAAGATTATGAAGCCGATGCTGAAATTTTGGCGCGCAAGGCCATGGCCGTCGCTGCCGATATCTGCGTCTACACCAATGACCAGCTGACTGTGGAAACGCTCAATAGCGCCTCCTGACCTCTCGCTTAAAGACTGACATGACAAACACACTCACCCCCAAAGCCATTGTTGCCGCGCTTGATGCGCATATTATTGGCCAGACAGATGCCAAACGTGCCGTTGCCGTCGCGCTGCGCAACCGCTGGCGGCGCCAGCAATTGCCAGCTGATTTGCGCGATGAGGTAACGCCCAAGAACATCCTAATGATTGGCCCAACGGGCTGCGGCAAAACCGAAATCAGCCGCCGTTTGGCCAAGCTCGCTGATGCACCTTTTGTGAAGGTAGAAGCCACCAAATTTACCGAAGTCGGCTATGTGGGCCGCGATGTCGAGCAAATCGCACGCGATTTGGTTGAAGAAGCCATCCGCCTGGAAAAAGAACGCCGCCGCGCGGCCGTGAAAGACAAAGCTGAGGAAGCCGCGCTCAACCGTCTGTTGGACGCGCTAACCGGCAAAGATGCCAGCACGGCAACGCGCGACGCCTTTCGTCAGCGCTTTCAAGATGGGCATTTGGACACGACTGAAATTGAAATCGAAGTCGACACCACGCCCACCATGCCCTTTGAAATCCCCGGCGCGCCTAATGTCGGCATGATCAATTTGAGCGATATGATGGGCAAGGCCTTTGGCGGGGCGCCCAAAAAGCGCAGAAAGATGAGTGTGCCAGCAGCTTGGGCTAAATTGGTGGAAGAAGAGGCGGATGCCCGGCTCGATCAAGATGATGTGGCGCGCGTTGCATTGGCGGATGCCGAGGCGAACGGCATCGTTTTCCTAGACGAAATTGATAAGATTGCCGTCTCCGATGTGCGCGGCGGGTCTGTCAGCCGTGAAGGCGTTCAGCGCGATCTGCTGCCGCTGATCGAAGGAACGACCGTTGCCACCAAATATGGCCCGATGAAGACAGACCATATTCTCTTCATCGCCTCGGGCGCCTTTCATGTCGCGAAACCCAGCGATTTGCTGCCAGAGTTACAGGGCCGCTTGCCGATCCGCGTTGAGCTGAAGGCGCTGAGTGAGGAAGATTTCGTACAGATCCTCTCGGACACACGGGCGAGTCTGACAACGCAATATAGCGCACTTTTGGGCACCGAAGATGTCACGCTGACCTTCACCGATGACGGCATCCGCGCGATTGCACGCATTGCAGCCGAAGTGAATCAATCGGTTGAAAATATCGGCGCGCGACGCCTATCCACCGTGCTTGAAAAGCTGTTGGAAGAGGTGAGCTTTGACGCAGAAGACCGGCAGGGCAGCTGCGTGACGATTGACGCCGCTTATGTAAATGCGCAGCTCTCCAGCGTCGCGAAGAATGTCGATCTGAGCAAATACGTGCTGTAATATCCACGGATTA
>JAGWVG010000346.1 GCA_018970965.1 Alphaproteobacteria bacterium
CATAGGCCCAGCTGAGTGACATACACCCCAGCCCAATGGGGTTGGTGAGGCGGCCATTAATTGCGCGTTTGGTGATCGTCATCAGCTTGTTCACATCCTCAAATTGAAAGACTTACGCGGCGCGGCTTTATGCGCCCATCAAGGTGCGGTTTAGAGCGTGCGTCCAGCCCGTCAGACGCACTTGGCGCGCCTCTGCAGCCAATTGCGGCGTGAAGCGCTCCACGCCGCCACGCATTGCTGCCGCAGCGTCCAAATTGGTAAACAGCCCTGCCCCTAGCCCGGCAAGCATCGCCGCGCCCAAGGCTGTGGTTTCGATAAAGCTCGGCCGTTCGACATCAATAGCAAGCATATCGGCGAGATCTTGCGCCAACCAATTATTGGCGACCATGCCGCCATCAATCCGCAATTCTGACCAATTCGCCGCGTCGGCGGCAAAAGCGGCGACAAGGTCGTGCGTCTGGTGCGCCATCGCTTCCAGCGCCGCGCGCACGATATGCGCCCTGCCCGTTGAAAAGCTAAGGCCATCAATCAAGGCGCGCGCCGTAGGCACCCAATGCGGCGCCCCCAGGCCAGAAAGTGCAGGCACAAGATAGACACCGCCATTATCAGGCACAGACCGAGCCAAGTCTTCGGTTTCCGCTGCTTCGCGGATCAGCCCAACATCGTCGCGCAGCCATTTAATCAAGCTGCCGGCAACAAAGACAGAACCTTCCAATGCATAAGTCCGCTCACCCGCCAACTGAAACAGCACGGTTGATAGCAACCGATTGCGCGATTGGGGTAAAATCTGCCCCGTATTGGTCAGTACAAAGGCCCCTGTACCAAAAGTCGCCTTGGTTTGACCCGGCGCAAAACACCCCTGCCCGATGGTTGCAGCCTGCTGATCGCCTGCCATACCGGTAATAGAAATTGGGCCGCCAAAAAGATCCGGCAAGGTTGTCCCAATTGGCCCTGCACAATCGACAATCTCGGGCAATATGCCGCGCGGCACGCCAAACATATCGAGCAAGCCATCATCCCAGCCGCCGCTCCCCAATGACATCAGCGCCGTGCGCGATGCGTTGCTGGCATCGCTCACATGCACGCCGCCCGTCAGGCGATAGACAAGATAACTTTCAACTGTGCCAACAGCGAGATTTTCTCCAGCGTCAGCCAATTGCGGCCAGTTTTTAAGCGCCCAGCCCATTTTGCTGCCTGAAAAATAAGGGTCAAGCAGCAAGCCAGTTTTTGCTTGGACAACAGGCTCTTGCCCGGCGTCCTTCAACGCAGAGCAAATGTCTGCGGTACGGCGATCTTGCCACACGATTGCCGGCGCAAGGGGCTCCCCAGTCCGGCGATCCCAAAACACGATGGTTTCGCGCTGGTTGGTAATGCCAATGCCAGCAATGGCGGAAGGCCCGCCTGCGAGCGCCACCATTTCACGGGCGCAGGCAAGCGTAAGATCCCAAATCTCTGCCGCATCATGTTCAACGAGGCCAGGCGCTGGATAATATTGCGTCAACGGCCGCTGCGCGCTGCCAAGGCATGTGCCATCCGCCGCAAACAGCATGGCGCGGGTTGAAGTTGTTCCCTCGTCAATCACCAAGATGCGGTCAGCCATAATCCTCGCCCCCATATTTTGTCTTTCCCCGTCGCTATCCAAATCCGCGCGGCGGTGCAATTGGGCAAAGAAAAAGGGGCGCCGCCAAAGCCGCGCCCCTTAAACTTTTAAGCCTGTGTCTGTCGTTTAGCCGACAATCTCTTCCGGCTTGAAGAAATAAGCGATTTC
>JAGWVG010000347.1 GCA_018970965.1 Alphaproteobacteria bacterium
TGGTCAGCAACCGCACGCCAAGATCTGATTTGCCAACGCGTCCCCCTGCGTTGATCCGCGGGCCCAGCGCAAAGCCAAGGTCAGAACACACAGGCGCACGCGTTAGCCGCGAGGCAGCGACAAGCGCATTCAAGCCAATATTACGGCCTGCCCCCATAACTTTCAGGCCTTGCGCCACAAAGGCGCGGTTCAAACCTTTGAGCTGCGCAACGTCAGCAACTGTGCCCAGCGCCACGATATCGAGCAAATCCAGCAACTTGGGCTCAGGCCGGGTGGCAAAATACCCGCGGTCGCGCAATGTCCGCACCAGCGCCGCCCCCAGCAACCACGCCACGCCAACCGCCGCCAAATGGCCATGCGCGGCCCCTTCACCCTCATCGAGCCGATTGGGATTGACCAGAGCATGCGCCACAGGCAGCGCCGTTGCGCATTTGTGATGATCAACCACGATGACATCCAGCCCGGCATTGCGCGCCATATCCAACGCCTCAAACGCCTGTGCGCCGCAATCTACGGTGACAACAAGGCTGGAACCGCCTTCGCGCAGCCTCACAAGGGCATCGCCGGAAGGGCCGTAACCTTCCAGCAGCCGATCCGGGATATAATAGCCCGCCTCTAACCCCAGCTCTCGAAGCAAGCGGATCAGCAGCGCTGCCGAGGTTGCCCCATCGACATCATAATCACCAAAAATGGTTATCTTTTCGCCAGACTGTACCGCGTCTGCCAGACGCTCTGCCGCACGGTCCATATCCTGAAAAATCGATGGATCAGGCATGAAAGCGCGGATGGTCGGGTGGCGATGCGCGTCCAGCGCCTCAAAGGGGCAGCCACGCGCCAGCAGCAATTGGGTAACAAGATCGTCGGTTTCGCCGCCGGCTCCACGCCAGCGCCAGGCTTGGCCAGTAATCGATCGTTCAAAGGCGCGCGGTAAGCTCATAAACAGGTGTTAGACGGTCGCGGACCTCACCAGCAAGCCTTGCGGACTATTGCGGCGGCGCTTGTTGTGGGTTTGTCTGTGCCGGAGGCGCTGTCGCACGGCCCGCATCTGCACCAGTGCCCGCATCGCCGCCGCCCGTGCCTGTTTGCGCCTCCAACGTTGGGTCGGGCGCAATGTCTACCCCTGTGTCGCTGACATTCAGGACCAGATCAAAAGCATCATTGCCAAAAGGCTCGTCGGGAATTTCCTCGTCCTTTTGCGTTTGCGGGAGAGCGTCTGCAATGGCTTGACCCATAAAGTCGCGCCAAATCTGCGCGGGCAGGCCGCCGCCGTGCATACCGCCCAATGGCTTGTCATCATCGCGCCCAACCCAAACGCCCACAACCAGATCGCCCGCAAAACCAATGAACAGCGCATCGCGATTGCCTTGCGATGTCCCCGTCTTGCCATAGCTGGGGATCGCCAAGCCCGCAGCCCGGCCTGTTCCCTGGATGACTGTTGCGCGCAGAAGTTCAAGCATTTGCCCACGCGTCTTGGCGCCAATGCTGCGCTTCGGACTTAAAAGACGATCCAGCAGCCCTGGCGATGCTGTTGGCAAAGCGTGTGGCTCAATAGGATATTGGTCAGCTGCAATTGCCGCATATGCGGCCGTCAATTCAAGCAAGGTCACGCTCGATGTGCCCAGCGCCAGACTGGGGTCGGCGGACAAGGGGCTTTTAATCCCCAAATCGCGCGCGGCCTGAATAATCGCCTTATCCCCCAATTGGCGGTAAAGCCGCACCGCAGCAACATTGCTCGACCGTGCAAA
>JAGWVG010000054.1 GCA_018970965.1 Alphaproteobacteria bacterium
TAAAATCGCGCTGCCATAGGCTATGGCCGGGATGGCTGGGTAAGGCAGGGTGTAACACACGCGCCACTTCAGGCTGGGCCTCAAGCCATTGCGCAATGTGCAGCGCGCTGGCTTGATGTTGGGCCATCCGCAACGCCAATGTGCGCAAGCCCCGCAGCATCAGATAACAATCATCAGCGCTCACGAACTGGCCATGCAATTGCGCCATATGCCGCAGGGCCGGCCAGCTTTGGGCATTGGCCGTCACGGCCCCCATCATCACATCGCTATGGCCGCCCAAATATTTGGTGGCCGCGGTCATGACGAGGTCTACGCCCTTTTCAATCCCCGTGAAATACAGCGGGGACGCCCATGTATTGTCCATCACAGTCTTGGCGCCATGGGCTTTGGCAACGGCCACAATGGCGGGCACATCCTGCACCTCAAAGGTCAGGCTGCCGGGAGATTCGAGGAAAATGGCGCGCGTATTGGGGCGCAGCTCGCTGGCAATGCCGGCGCCTAATGTCGGGTCATAATAGCTTGTCTCAACGCCCCAATTTTTCAGAAACCCTTCGCAGAAATTGCGCGTGGGATCATAGGCTGAATCCACCATCAGCAAATGATCGCCGGGTTTCAGGACGGAAAGCAACGCGCCTGCAATGGCCGCAACGCCTGAAGGATACAGCATTGTGCCTGCTGCGCCCGGCTCCATTTGGGTAATGGCGTCGGCCAGCGCCCATTGGGTGGGTGTGCCGCGGCGACCATAAAATAAATCGCCATCACGATTGGTTGTCCAGCCGCGCTCCAAATGGGCGACATCATCATAAAGGATCGTCGAGGCGCGCCAGACGGGCGGATTGACAATTCCGCCCTTGCCAGGGCCCAGCCCAGTCCATTCTGCACGGCGGCCCGCATGGGTGAGCCGGGTTTCTTGTCGCGTCTTTGGAGTATCAGCCATGCAGCGCCTCTAGCCGAGCTGCACGCGTGTGTCGAACATTGGCTGATTTAGGCAGGCCCCATTGCCTTGGGCGTTTCTGGATCACTTCCCCAATCAGACCAGCTGCCATCATATAGCGCGACATCTTCCTTGCCCAAAAGATGCGCCCCAAAAACAAGGCTGGCAGCCGTAAGGCCCGAGCCGCATGTCGCAACCAAGGGGCGTGTTAGATCAATGCCCGCGCTTTCAAACGCGGCTTTTAGGGCATCGCCTTGCTTCCAAGTTCCGTCGGCATTGAACATTTGGCTGTGCGGCAGATTGAAGCTGGCGGGAATATGACCGCTTGCCACATTGGGGCGCGGATCAGGATCTTCTCCGGTAAAGCGCGCGGCGCCACGGGCATCAACCACTTGTTCCGCCCCGCTTTCCACATTGGCCAGCATTTGCGCCTTATCGCGCACGACTTTGGGGTTTTTCCATACTGTGAAATGGCGATGGCGAATTTGTGGCTTGCCGCTTTCAACAGGTCTGCCCTCGGCCTGCCATTTCGCAAAGCCACCATCCAGAATAGCAACGCCATGCGCGCCAAAAACTTGGTCCAGCATCCACCACGCCCGTGCCGCGCTTTTATAGGGGCTGTTGTCATACAAGACGATGCGGCTGCCATCGCCCAGCCCCAAGGATTGCATACGGCTGGCGAATTTTTCTGGGCTTGGCAGCATCATGGGGAGACTGGCACTGGGGTCGACAATTTCGCCCAAATCCATGAACACGGCACCCGGAATATGCGCGGCTTCATATTCGGCTGCTGGATTGCGTTGATCGGCCGCAAGAAAATAGCTGGCATCCACCACGCGCAAGTCAGACGCGCCAAGTTCAGCCGCCAACCAGTCTGTGCTTACAAGTGCGTCCATTGCCATTCTCCTTCAATCTGAAAAGCAAAGCTAGACCTCTGCATCGCGCGCGTCGAGCCTTGCCAAATGTGCTGCGGCCGTTGCCTTTAACGCACGGCGCTGATCTTCGGCCATTTTGTCCCAAGTGCGATAGGCCATGCCAATGCGCGGGTTGTTTTCCAACTTATCGCGATTGCGGTCCATAAAGTCCCAATAGAGTGCGTTCATCGGGCAGGCTTTGGGCCCTGTTTTAGCACGCACATCATAGGCGCAGCCCCGGCAATAATCGGACATTCGGTCAATATAGGCGCCGGAGGCTGCATAGGGCTTGGACGCCATGATGCCGCCATCGCCAAATTGGCTCATGCCCAGCGTATTCGGCAGCTCCACCCATTCAAAGGCGTCGACATAAATGGCGAGATACCAAAGATGCACCTCATGCGGGTCAATGCCCGCCAGCAGCGCATAATTGCCCGTGACCATCAGGCGTTGAATATGGTGCGCATAGCCCAGTTGAAGCGTCTGGCCGATGGCGTCGGCCAAGCACGCCATGCGCGTTTGGCCAGTCCAGTAAAATTCTGGCAGCGGGCGGGTGGCTTCCAGAAAATTGCGTTGCGCATAATCTGGCCCCGCCCAATCATAAAGGCCGCGCACATAATCCCGCCAGCCAATAATCTGGCGGATAAAGCCTTCAGCCGCATTTAGCGGCGCACGCCCCGCCGCCCATTCTGCCTCCACCGCGCGGCAGAGATCGAGCGGATCAAGCAAACCAATGTTGAGATAGGGGGAGAGAAAGCTGTGCCAGAGCAAGGGCTGGCCCTTGAGCATTGCATCCTGATAATCGCCAAATCCAGGCAGCGCTTCGTTCAAAAAGCGCCGCACCTCGGCCTCTGCGCCTTCAGGCGTAACGGCCATATCAAAGCCGTCCAATGATCCGGGGTGATTTTGGAAACGCTCTGCTACAAGAGTAAGCACCTCGTGCGTCATTGTGTCGGGCGGTGTGCCAATGCGACAGGGGATGAACAGCCCAGCCTCAGCGGGTTTTCTGTTTTCCGCATCATAATTCCATTGACCACCGGCGGGCTGATCGCCGTCCATCAACAGCCCGGTCAGCCGGCGCATCTCGCGGTAGAAATATTCCATGCGCAATTGCTTGCGGCCAGCGGCCCAAGCGGCGAAGAACCCCGGTGGTGCAATGAAGCGCGTGTCGGGGCATATTTCTACGGGAAGGCCAAATCGGGCTTCCCAATGCGCCATATCGGCGCGCACACGCCACTCCCCCGCTTCAGTGACGCGGATGCGGTTGGGCTTATGGCGGGCAATGGCCCGGGCCACTTCTTGGGAAAAGCTGCCTTGATTTTGGGGATCGTCTAGCCGCACATAATCTACGTGCCAGCCTGCCGCACGGAGGCGCTCGGCATGATGACGCATTGCAGAAAGGATGAACGCAATTTTGCGCTTATGATGGCGGACATAGCTTGTCTCGTCTGCCACCTCCATCATCAGGATGCGTGCGTCAGCCGGGTCAACGCCCTGAAGGGACGAGACCCCCAACGAAAGCTGGTCCCCCAGCACTGGGATTAATATGGTCATTGCGGCCAACCTAGCGTAAAGGCGCGGGCATGACACTTAAGCATCTCGGTCAGGTCAGTGCGCTTCCGGCAAGCCCCGATGAAGCCGTGCTCGATTATCCCGCCAACCCGCGGCCCGGTTCACCCTATCTGGTGCGCTTTGTTGCGCCCGAATTCACATCGCTCTGCCCGGTCACCGGCCAGCCAGATTTTGCGCATATCGTGATTGATTATGTGCCGGGTGAGACCATCGTCGAATCAAAGTCTTTGAAGCTCTTCCTAGGCTCCTTCCGCAACCATGCGGGCTTTCATGAGGATTGCACCATTGGCATTGGCCAACGGCTGTTCAACGAGATGAAGCCCCTCTGGCTGCGCATTGGTGGCTATTGGTATCCGCGCGGCGGCATTCCGATTGATGTCTTTTGGCAATCCGGCGCGCCGCCCAAGGATGTGTGGATTCCAGATCAAGATGTGCCCAGCTATCGCGGCCGGGGCTAAGCCCCAGCCCGCGATGCAGGATTATGCTGCCTGAAACCGAATCGGCAGCCGTTTTAAACCGCCGACGAAGATTGATTCGGCGCGCGCAGGTTCTCCGGCCAGCTCCACCGATTTGAGGCGGGGCAGCAATTCTTCCATCAAGATGCGCATTTCCATGCGCGCCAAATGCTGGCCCAAGCAGACATGGCCGCCAAAGCCAAAAGCAATTTGGTTGTTGGGTGTGCGATCTGGGTTGAAGGCCATAGGGTCGGGGAACACCGCTTCATCGCGATTGCCCGAAATATAGCAGAGCATCAGCCAATCGCCGGACTTGATCTTTTGCCCGCCCAATTCGGTATCTTCTGTCGCTGAGCGCATGAAATGCTGCACAGGCGTGGTCCAACGTACGGCCTCTTCAATCAGCCCCGCTTTATCCACCTCCGCGGCGCGATAGCGCTCAAACAGCGCAGGATTGCGCGCCAATTCCATCATTGCCCCAGCGGTTGAGGCAGATGTTGTGTCGTGCCCAGCGGTCGCCACAATGATGTAATAGCCATTAAGCTCCCTGTCGGGGATCGGGGCACCATTCACTGTGGCGTTGGCAAGCACTGTTGCCACATCTTCTTTCGGGTTTTTTCGGCGATCGTCGGTCAGCGCTTTGAAGTAATTTTCAAAATCCGCGATCACAAATTGCAGCATCTGCAGGGCTTGCATTGGATCGGTCACTTCGGCGCGTGCGCGGTTGAGCTCGGGGTCGGTAGAGCCAAATAATTGCTGTGTCAGCATCAGCATGCGCGGCTCATCTTCGCGCGGTACGCCCAAAATATTCATCACCACACGCAAGGGGTAATGCAGCGCCACATCAGTTGCGAAATCGCATTCGCCGCCGAGCGAGAGCATATGATCGACCGTTTCACGCGCAATCTCGCGAATCCGGTCTTCCAGTGTGCGCAGGTTTTTGGGCATGAACCAAGTCTGCGTCAGCAGCCGGTATTTCATATGGTCGGGCGCATCCATTTGGACGAGCGAGCGGATCAGATGCCCGTCGGGAAATTGCGTGCGCACGGCTTGGTCAATCAGCGTTTGGGTGAGTGTCGTCTGGCGGATGCCCGAGGCGAACAGCTTGTTATTGCGGCTCACCTCCATGATGTCGGCATGGCGCGTAACAGCCCAAAATGGGTCAAAGCCCGGCACCTCAGCGACCGCCAGCGGGGCATTGGCCCGCGCCCAGGCAAATTTGTCTTGCAGGCCTGCCCATTCGCCATAGGCCTTTGGCTCGGTCAATGCGGCTGCAATGTCTGCGGGCAGTTTTGGGGCGTCCGACATCTCTTTCTCCTATCCTCTTTGGGGGAAGGGTGGAGAGAAATGCGTTGCAGATCAAGACGCATTTGATGGTCCTGCGCAATTCTTCCGGCGGCAAAATCAACCGAAAGCCTTGCCCTAAAGCCCAAGCCGGACTAGACGGACGGCTAAGGTTCCGGCCGCTCCGTAAGGGGCGGCCCTCATTATTTTGGGAGAATCCTCCGTGGCCCAGCCCCTTATGCCCCATGCAACGGCCGCATGGCTTGTCGATAATACGGCTCTGACTTTTGAACAGATCGCACGTTTCTGCGGCCTGCATATCCTGGAAGTTCAGGCTATTGCTGATGAAACATCGGGCACCAAGCTGATGGGCCGTGACCCGGTTCGCGCCGGCGAGCTGACCATGGCTGAGATCGAAAAGGGCCAATCCGACGCCAATTATGATCTGGTCATGATCAAGGCGCCAGAAGCCCCGACGCGCACCAAGGGCCCCCGCTATACGCCGGTGTCCAAGCGTCAGGACAAGCCCGATGGCGTGGCATGGCTGATCCGCAACCACCCGGAATTGTCGGATGGGCAGATTGGCAAGCTGATTGGCACCACCCGCACGACGATTCAGGCCATTCGTGAACGCACGCACTGGAACATTGCGGACATTACGCCAAAGGATCCCGTGGCGCTCGGCCTATGCTCGCAGCGTGAACTGGATGCGACTGTTGCTAAGGCTGCCAAGATGAAGGGCATTAAGGCGGCCGAAGATACGCGCCTTGAAGGCGATCGCGCGGCGCTGATTGAAGAATTGCGTGCCGAGCGTGATGCCGCTGCCAAGGCGGCCGAAGAAGCCGCTGCACAGGCGGAGGCCGAACTGGGTGGCAGCGCAGACGCCTGATCTCGATACACCTGATGCATCGTTGACGGCCGATGACAGTTTCACGGCCACCAGCAGCGCAGGTCTGACATATCCCTGGGGCGATTTCGCGCCGGGGCAGGGCAAAGTGCATCGCATTGCGGATGGGATTAGCTGGGCGCGCATCCCGATGCCCGGATCATTGGGCCATATCAACAGCTGGTTGTTGGATGATGAGGATGCCCTTGGCACGGGCTTTGCCGTGGTTGATGCAGGCATGTTGCTGCGTGAGTGCAGCGATGCCTGGAAGGCCTTGTTTGCAGGCGACCTTGCCGATGTGCGTGTGACCCGGGTGTTTGGCACGCATCTCCACCCCGATCATATTGGTCTGGCGGGTTGGTTATGCAAACGCTTTGATACGGATCTGTGGATGACGCGCGGTGAATGGCTGACCGCGCGGATGCTGATCAGCGATGTGCGCGATGATGTTCCGCCAGCCTATATTGCCATGCAGCGTGCGGCTGGCTGGGGAGAGGATGTTATTGCCGAAATGTCCAGCCGGGGCTGGGGTCGCTTTGGCAAAATGGTGTTTGAAATGCCGCAAAGCTTCCGCCGCATTGAGGCGGGCGATGTCCTCCAAATGGGGCAGCATCGTTGGGAAGTTGTTATTGGTTCTGGTCATAGTCCGGAACATGCGTGCTTGTTAAACGCACAATCGGGCGTGTTGGTGTCGGGCGATCAGGTCTTGCCGCGCATCAGTTCCAACGTCTCGGTCCATTTGTCTGAGCCCGAGGCCGATCCACTGGGCGAGTGGCTTGACTCCATCGATCGGCTCTTGGGCCTGCCCGACGATTTGTTGATTTGCCCTGCACATGGCGAGCCGTTCAAAGGCTTGCATACGCGTCTGTGCGCGCTGCGGGATGAGCATCATCGGCGCCTTGATGATGTGCATGCCAAGCTCAAGGAAACGCCCCTTCGCGCGGTGGATTGCTTCCCGCTGCTCTTCAACCGGCCCATTGGCGGGCATAATCGCGATCTGGCAACAGGGGAGGCCACAGCGCATCTCAACCGCCTGATGGCCGATGGCCGAGCGCGCCGCGATCTGGCGGATGGCGTTTATTGGTATCGCGCGGCTTAAGCCTGCCCCCTTGTTTTAGTGGCAATTGGCCTTATCCCTTGTGGGGATGAGACCTTTTCACCTTGCTTTTCCAGTCCATGATCTAGGCGCCGCCCGCGCTTTCTATCGCGGCGTGTTGGGCTGTGGGGAAGGCCGCAGCTCTGATCATTGGATCGACTTTGATCTTTATGGTCACCAGATTGTCGCGCATCTTGATCCGCAAGCAAAGCCGATCACTGCCAGCAATGCCGTTGATGGCCATGATGTCCCCGTGCCGCATTTCGGCGTGGTGCTGACAATGGAGCAATGGACGGCGCTGGCCGACCGGCTGACCGCGGCGGGCACGCATTTTGGCATTGCGCCTCATACCCGCTTTAAAGGCCAGCCGGGCGAGCAAGCGACCATGTTCTTTTATGATCCCAGCGGCAATGCGCTGGAATTTAAGGCCTTTGCTGACGACTCTATGTTGTTTGCGACCGAATAGCCGAGCAAGGCCGGCGGCTTATTTTGCCGCCGTCACCCGCCAGATGCGGTTGCCCGCATCATCCGCCACCAGCAGACCACCTGCTGCGTCGACAATTACGCCCGCTGGACGGCCCTGCGCCTCGCCCTTGGCATCCAGAAAGCCTGTCAGCACATCGATAGGCTTGGCCTTGGCATCGGGGAAGCCGCGATCATTAAAGGGCACATAGATCACCTTATAACCCGAGGGCGGGTTGCGGTTCCAAGATCCATGCTGGCCAATAAACGCGCCATTGGCGAATTTGGGGCCAAGTTTGGCAGTGCCCGCAAAGGCAAGGCCCAGCGAGGCGGTGTGCGCGCCCAGCGCATAATTGGGCCGCTTTACATATTGCTGAAGATCAGGCCGCTGCGGCTGGACGCGATGGTCAGGCAAGCGCCAATAGAACCAAGGCCAGCCATAATGGCCACCAAAGTCGACTGTTGCGAGATAGTCTGGCGGAATATCTGGCCCAAGCTGATCACGCTCATTGACGGTGGTCCAAAGATATCCCGTCTTGGGCTCATAAGCGAGGCCATTGGGATTGCGCAGGCCCGCGGTGAAAACGCGGAAGGTCTTTTGCTTGGGGAAGACCTCAAGCACATTGGCGCGATATTCTTCGCTCTTTAGGCCATTTTCCCCGATATTGCTGTTCGAGCCAACGGTGACCAGCAAAGTCTTTTTATCGGGTGAGGCAATCACATTGCGCGCCCAGTGATTATTGGGCGGCATGGATGGCAAAGGCACGATTTTTTCGCCCTTGGCGGTAATCTTGGTATCGCCCGGCTTATAGGGGAAGGCCATCAGGCTATCGGTGTTGGCGACATATAGCGTGCCGTCGACCAGCTCCATGCCATAAGGCGAATTAAGGCCATTTTCCGCAGTCAGTAACGCTGTGCGCAGATCAACTTTGCCATCGCCATCGCTGTCGCGCAGCAAGGTGATGCGGTTGGCTGAGATGCCCGATCCATTGGCGGATTTCATGATGCGCCGGGCAATCCAATCGGCAATGCCTTGTGTCGGGCGCGAAGGTTGGGTGGTTTCGGCCACCAAGACATCGCCATTGGGCAGCAGCTTCATCCAGCGCGGATGATCCAGATCACGGGCAAATTCCGCAACCTGCAGGCCGGGGGCGGCCACTGGTTTGGCATTGCCCTGCCAACCTTTGACCTTGGCTATGACAATTGAAGGGAAAGCTTCTTGCTGGACCTTGGTCAAATCAGGGTTTGGCCCGTAGAGCTTGGCAATATCAATTTCCGATTGTGACGGCGTGCTCAAATACCAATAGCCGCCGGCCAAGCCGACAACGACCAGCCCAGAAATGATCTTTGCGTGGGTGCGCCAGTTCATGCTGCTCTCCCTAAATTATCTCGCTGCCGTATAGCTGCCTCGCGGCGTTCGGCAAGCTAAGCCAAAGCGCGGGGCCAGTGATTATTTCCCCATCACGCTTTCCGTCGCGGGGGCATGTA
>JAGWVG010000348.1 GCA_018970965.1 Alphaproteobacteria bacterium
GGCCACGTTCATGGAGGAATTCGGCCAGCTCAATGCCCACCAGTTCACCACCAATAATCACAATATTCTTGCCCAAGGGCATCCAAGCATGGGTGGCCTTGCGGACAAGATCGAGATTGGCGGTCGCGCCGGTCATCGCACCCACTTTGGTCGCAAGGCGTGTCATCAGGCCCGTCTTACGGCGCAAATCGTCAGAGCTTTCGCCGAGCATCAGCTTGCGCATATCGTCGCCGGAATAGACATGCGGCAAATCACTGCCCGGCAAATCGGGCATCCCGCGCACCGCGCCTGTCGCAACGATAACAGCATCAGGCTTCAAGTCTGCCACCAAGGCCGGCGTTGCCTCGGTGTTGAGGCGCACATCGACAGTGCTTTCCTCAATGCCGCGCTTGAGCCAATTGAGCAGCCGCTCATTGGGCTCATAGGCCAAGGCGGCAAAACGCAAAGTGCCGCCCAAACGATCGCTCTTTTCCACCAACGTGACCTGATGGCCCAAATCGGCCAAGCGTCGGGCGGATTCCATGCCGCCGGGGCCGCCGCCAATCACAAGGACGCGTTTTGGCGCAGCCTTGGCAACGGGACGCTGATATTCAAATGACAGGTCAGAATTGACCGCGCAGCGCGTGTGTGTGCCGCCATAAATCGCGCTGACGCAGGTGTAGCAATAAATGCAGGGGCGCACTTCATCTTCAGCGCCACGCAACAGTTTATTGGGCAGATGCGGGTCTGCCAGCAGCTTGCGGCCCATCGCGATGAAATCGGCTTCGCCCTTGCCAATGACGCGATCGGCTGTCGAGGCTTCAACACGGCCCAATGCGATCACTGGGATATTGACCTCGGATCGGATTTTGGCCGCCGCGGGAAGATGCGCGTTTTCAATATGGGGAATGTTTGACTCTGAGTGCAGCTTGCCTTGGCCCGTTTCATGATAGGCAGAGACAGTAATCGCATCGACACCCTCAGCCTCGACCATTTTGGCCGCCATGCGCGCGTCATCCAAGGTGATGCCACCTTTTTTGCCGATTTCAGCGGAATCGAGTTTCACCCACACAGGGAAATCCGGGCCGACAGCGTCACGCACAGCTGCAATCACCTCGCGCAGCAATCGCAGGCGATTTTCAATTGGGCCACCATATTCATCGGTGCGGCTGTTGGTTTTGGGCGAAATGAATGAAGAGAGCAGATAGCCATGCCCGCCATGGATTTCGATGGCGTCAAAGCCGGCCTTTTTCGCCCGCGCAGCACCCTCGCCAAATTGGCGCACAACAGTCGCGATATCGTCCTTTTCCAAAACCTTGATGCTGGGCATCGTCATGCCAGAAAAGCCTGCCATTTCTTCAGGCAGGAAATATTCAAAGAAATTGCCATTGGGGGCAGGGGGAATGGCAGGCGCCCAAAGCGGATGGCCCCAGCGGGTCGAATAACCTGCGACCAACCCGCCATGATGCAGTTGGACTGCAATCTTAGCGCCATGGGCATGGACGCGCGCGCACAACTCTGTCAGGCCGGGGAGGAATTTATCGTCCGAAATGGCGGTCTGTTGCCAGGCGACTGCACCCACAGGCCAGGCCACGCCAGCGACACCAGAAATGATCAGGCCCGCCCCACCCTTTGCCTGTTCTTCATGATAGGCCATCAAACGCTCACCCACATGACCATCTTCTTCCGACAGGCTGACGCCCATCGCGGTGACCATGATGCGGTTTTTTACTTCCATCTTGTTGATGCGAC
>JAGWVG010000349.1 GCA_018970965.1 Alphaproteobacteria bacterium
GTGGTGCGCTGGCGGCGCGGTTCCAGATTTTCAATCAGGGCAACGTCCGTAGACGTCCCGCCGACATCCAGCGTCAGGATGTTCTTAATGCCCGCATTGCGGCCCACCCAGATGGCGCCTGTAACGCCGCCTGCCGGGCCGGACATCAGAATGTTCACCGGATGCTCTTCCGCCTTTTGCGCGCTCATCAAGCCGCCGTCTGAGCGGAGCAGCGACAATTTGCCGGTCATGCCTTCGGCTGCCAAGCGCGTGCGCAGGTTGGAAACATATTTGGCGACCACGGGCTGCACAGATGCGTTGGCAACGGTGGTCAATGTCCGTTCATATTCCTGCATTTCCGGCAGGACGAGATGGCTCAGTGAAATGGGCACATCGGGCAGAATTTCAGCCGCAATTTCGCCAATGCGCTTTTCATGCGCGCCATTGGTGTAGGCGTTGATCAGGCTGACGGTGACTGCCTTCACGCCATTTTGCTTCAGGATGCCCAATTGCGCCCGGACATCTGCCTCATCCAGCGGGCGCAGCTCTTCGCCCTCGGCACTCATGCGGCCTTTGACAGTGACTGTATCTTCCAGAGCGGCAAGCGGCTGCGGCTTGGGCCAGATGATCCATGCGGCAAGCCCGCCCGGCACAAAGCTGCGTGCGATCTGCAAGATGTCGCGATAGCCCTCGGTCGTCACGAGGCCAACTTTTGCGCCTTTGCCTTCCAGCACGGCATTGGTCGCAACCGTTGTGCCGTGGAGGAAATAGTCGATCTCGCCTGCCTTGATGCCAGCCTTCTCACAAATGGCTGTCACGCCATTCAAAATGCCTTCAGAGCTGTCATGCGGGGTGGAAGGCGTCTTGTGCCGCCAAAATGCACCCGTTTCTGTGTTGAACAGAAGGAGGTCGGTAAATGTCCCCCCAACGTCCACGCCGAGCCGATACCCCATAGGTCCTCTATCCTCCGATTATGCCTGCTTTGGAAACGGCGGCGCTTTTGCCACCATCCCCGGCAGGGAGCGTTGCATGACATCAGCCATCCAATGATTGGCTGCGATAAGTTGTGTGAGATCCATGCCCGTGCTGATGCCCGCACGATCCAGCATGTAGATAACATCTTCGGTTGAAATATTGCCCGCAGCGCCCGGGGCGAAGGGGCATCCGCCAAGGCCGCCAATTGCGCAATCGGCAGTCGCCGCGCCTGCTTGAATGGCGGCCCATAAATTGGCGAGGCCTGTCCCCCGAGTGTTGTGAAAATGCACACGCACCGGGATGTCAGGCACCGCCGCGCGCACTTTGCTGATGAGTGAGGCGACATGCGCAGGATTGGCAACGCCGATGGTATCGGCCAATCCAATCTCAACTGGCTCTGCCTCAGCAATGGCCTGCGCCATTGCAACAACGCGATCTTCCGTCACTTCGCCTTCAAAGGGGCAGCCAAATGCGGCGCCAATCGTCACTTGCCCAGTTTTGCCGGCAGTGCGCGCCATGGCGATAATATCTTTGGCGGCTTCGACCGAGCCGTCGCTGGTCTGGCCTTGATTGGCCATTGCAAATTTGTCGGTCGCAACGGCGACGGCGCCCAACTGATCGATCCGGCCCGTTTCAAGGGCGCGTGCGGCGCCCCGGGCATTCATGACCAGGCCAATATACGTCACATCATCGCGCAAGGGCAGGGCTGCGCACACGGCCTCAGCGTCCGCCATTTGGGGAACAGCCTTGGGATTTACAAAACTTGTCACTTCC
>JAGWVG010000350.1 GCA_018970965.1 Alphaproteobacteria bacterium
GGCAATTACCACCCGGTTACCGCGCGGATCTATACCGATCTCAGCTTTTTCACCGCAGACCCTCGGATGGGCCGCGATGCAGCGCAATTGTTCAATTACATCACGGGCTATGTTGAACCCAGTGCTTTAGAAGCGCTGAGCATGAGCCCGCGGGATTTGCGTAATGATTTGATGGCGTTGATCGACGATGAAATTGCGCACGCCAAGGATGGGCGACCCGGTGTCATTTGGGCGAAGATGAACAGCCTGGTTGACCCTACAATTATTGAAAAATTGTATGAAGCAAGTGCGGCGGGCGTGCAGATTGATTTGGTTATTCGCGGGATTTGTTGTTTGCGCCCAGGCGTTGCAGGCATGTCTGAGAATATTCGCGTGAAATCCGTTGTCGGTCGCTTCCTCGAACATAGCCGGATCTGGTGTTTTGGAAATGGCGGCGATTTGCCCAATCGTAAAGCACGTGTCTTCATCTCGTCGGCGGATTGGATGCAGCGCAACTTTGACCGGCGGGTGGAATATGCACTGCCAATTGAGAACCCCACAGTGCATGATCAGGTGCTTGACCAAGTGATGGTTGCCAATTTGATTGATAATGAACAAAGCTGGACGCTGCTGCCCGATGGCAGCTATGTGCGCATCCAACCGGGCGATAAGCCTTTTAATCTGCATAGATATTTCATGACGAACCCCTCATTGTCCGGCCGCGGACAGGCCTTGGCCTCAAGCGATGCTGTCCCTAAGCTGAGCCTGACGCGGCAATTATGAGCGTCGGGCAGCGCGCCGCCATCATTGATATCGGGTCAAACTCGGTGCGCTTGGTTGTCTATGGCGGTCCGGCGCGCGCGCCATTTGCGCTGTTTAATGAAAAGGTGTTGGCAGGTTTAGGCAAGGGGCTGGCAGAGGGCGGTGCGCTTGCAAAGCCAGCGATGAATGCCAGTCTGACAGCGCTCGCGCGGTTCCGGCAATTATTGGACATGATGGGCGTCTCTGATGTTCAGGTGGTCGCAACAGCCGCAGTTCGTGAAGCACATAATGGCGATCGCTTCTTGCAGGATGTTGCAACCTTAGGGTTCGCGCCGCGGGTTTTGAGCGGCGAAGAAGAGGCGGTTGCGGCGGGATATGGCGTGCTTTCTGCCATTCCCGATGCCGATGGAATTGCGGGCGATTTGGGCGGCGGCAGCCTGGAATTGGTGCGCATTTATCAGGGGAAGGTGCATGAAAAGGTCTCGCTTCCGCTTGGCTCGCTCCGAATTCCAGCTCTGAGGCAGGCGGGGCCGCAGGCGTTGCGGCAGGCATTGGCCAAGCTGCTTAAAGGACAGGAAACTTGGCTTGCCGCGGCGCAAGACAAGCCATTTTACATGGTGGGGGGAAGCTGGCGCACCTTGGCGCGCGTTCATATGCACAAAACGGGTTACCCCCTCTCTATTCTGTCTGGTTATGAATTTTCGGCTGACGTAGTCGCTTCCTTGGTTCGCATGACAGCCAGCATCGACAAATCGATTGCGAAGGAAATTCCATCGATTTCATCGTCGCGGGTCGGGGGCTTGAATGACTCAGCGGCTCTGTTGGCTGCGCTTGTTCGTCGGTTGCAGCCTTCTCATTTGGTGACGTGCGCTAACGGTCTGCGCGAGGGATTATTGTTTCAACGCTTGTCCGATGCTGAGCGTGCGCAAGACCCTTTGCTGGAAGAAGCGCGCGCCGAAGGTGATCGGCAAGGCAGATT
>JAGWVG010000351.1 GCA_018970965.1 Alphaproteobacteria bacterium
ACGCTTGCCAACCGCTTTGCAAATGTGATGATCAGCCGCAATCTCTTGGCAGATGCCGTAGCGCAGGTGCGCGCAGAACGCGCGGCAGGCGCACGGCTTATTTTGGCAACAGCTTCGCCCGATTTTTACGCGAAGAGTATCGCCGAGCGTTTGGGTTTTGACCAAGTGATCGCAACCCAGCACCAGCGGACAACTTCGGCGCAGATTAGCCACAAAATCGCAGGCGAAAATTGCTATGGTGCGGCCAAGTTGGGCCTTGTCCGCACTGCGCTGGCCGATGCGAAGGTCGCGGAAATCCGCTTTTACAGCGACAGCGCATCAGATGCGCCACTGCTGGACTGGGTTGGCTCCGCTTATGCCGTAAACCCCGATAGGGCGTTGCGCCGCCTTGCCCAGCAAAATGGCTGGTCGGTCCTGATTTTCGCATGACGCAGCGGGTTTGCTTCCTCTTCAATCATGAAGATGTGCACCAGATTGCACATACACTGCCCGTTGCGCAGGCACTGGCGCGCGCCGCGCCCCATGTGCATGTTGAACTTGCTGCTTCGTCCGGGGCACAACACGCCGCCATTCTCGACATGCTGGGCAACGCGCCGGCCAATCTCACCCTCAAGCTGTTGACGCTTGGCCCGGTGACTGAATTGCTGACAGGCGCATTAAGCCGCATTGCCCCCGTGCGGCGCCTGGCCGTGCTGCGCAGCTATCGCGCTTATTTTGAGAGCTTTGACGCGCTGGTCGTGCCAGAATTTACAACAACCATTTTGCGATCGCATTGGGGGCTCATGAAGCCCAAGCTTATCTGCATTCCGCATGGCGGAGGCGATCGATCAGTTGGCTTTACCGATGAACTCCGGCTGTTTGATCTCATTTTGGTGGCAGGCGAAAAAACACGCCAGCGCATGTTGGATCGGCACCCCATGCTGGCACACCAGATTAAAGTCTGCGGCTATCCGAAATTTGACGCCCTGGATTTGGATCGTCGTCCCCGCCTGTTTGAAGATGACAAGCCTGTCGTCGTGTACAACCCTCATTTCGATCCTAGATTGTCCTCTTGGTATCGCTTTGGCCCCGCGATTATCGATTATTTTGCGGAACAAGATCAGTTCAACTTTGTCTTTGCGCCGCATGTCATGCTGTTTCGCAAATGGCTGCACGGGTCGCTCGAGCATCGCCATCTCAAGCTGCGCGGAACAGTGCGAGAAGATGTGCGCGCGCTGCCGCATATGCGGATTGATACCGGCAGCACACGATCCGTCGATATGACCTATACGCTTGCGGGCGATATCTATCTGGGGGATGTCAGCAGCCAGATTTATGAATGGATTATTCGGCCAAGGCCCGCCATTTTCTTCAACAGCCATGATGCAGATTGGCAGGCTGATCCCAATTATGCGCACTGGCATTTGGGCCCTGTGCTAACCGATGTCGCTGATTTGCCGGATGCCCTCAGGGCGGCCATCGACACGCCCCAGGCCTATGCCCCCGCGCAAAGCGCCGCGCGCGAGGCGACATTTTCTATGGCCGGAACGCCCGCTGCGCCGCGCTGCGCCCGCGCCATTCTGGACCTGCTGCACCAAAGCCCCTAGCAAGAGACGACTTGGGCAAGCAAAGGGCCGAAAATGGCAAATGAAGCATCGCGCCTCGCCGCAGCAAAATGGCGATTGACGCTGGACGATTGTAACAATGTCGCAGACTTTCGAGAGCTTGCCCGCC
>JAGWVG010000352.1 GCA_018970965.1 Alphaproteobacteria bacterium
GACTCCGTCTGGCGGTAGGCGAGCATGTAATTTTGGCTAAGCCGCCCAGCCTCTCGCCCTGCGGCAAGCTGGGCCTCATAGGTTGCATAGCTGCCCATCGACAGCCGCATATCTTGATAGGTGCCGCCGGCGCGGGTGCGAATGTCCACATTGCCAGCAATATTATGCAGGCCAAAGCGCGGATCACTTGTGCCGCGCACCAGATCAACCCCCGCAATTTCGAGCGGGAAGACCATATCGAGATAGGGCATATTGCCATCATTGCTGTTGGCAGGGATGCCATCAATCAGCAGCTTGACGGCGTTCACCTCGCCTTCGCCATTAAAGCCCCGCAGGCTGATTTTGCCGCTGGTTGTGCCTTGGTTAAAATTGGTCACGAGCACGCCAGGCATTTGGCCAATTAAATCCCATGCGTAGCTAATATTGGCGCGCTGCGCGACATCCCCGCCGAGTTGGTCAAGCGAGGTGGCGGCACTGGGTTGGCCCGCCATGGACCGCGCGGTGACGACAATATCGCCAATTGAAAAGCTGGTATCGGGTGCAGCGGCATGTGCCGCAAAGGACATTGCACAGAGGCTGGCGCACGCGCACAGGCGTGCGAAGGAAAACATGGTCATCATAAAAATCCTGATCTGAAAAACAACAACAGCGCCGCAGCGCGCCGCTGAGCAGCGGCCGCCGCGGGCAGAGCGTCAGATCAGGCTAGGCGGGCCAGTTTTGGGCGGTGGAGGGGCGGCAAGGCCTTGCCCTATGGCAAGGTAGAGCGCCCAAAGGGGCATGCCCAGTATCCCGCTGGGCATGGGCATCGCCATGGCCAAGTCAGCAGGCGCGTCAAAGCCCAGACCCAAGCCTGCAAAGGCGCAAGGCGCGTGCGACACCGGCTTACCGGGGGCTTTGTCTTTATGAATTTTCCCCGCGCCATCGACCCAGGCCATTGTTTCGCCAGCGCCAGAACATAGGCTGACCCAATGACCCGCCTCGGCACTTGGCATCCACCCCAAGGGCACCAGCGCGCGCACAACAAGCAAGGCCGCCATCGCCGCTGCCAAAAACAGGCGGCGCAGTGTGCGTGATGAAGGCATGTGCGTGGGCATTAACCGCGCCCTAGACTTTGGGCGCGCCAACAGCAAGGGGCCGCGATTAGCTCAACCGCACCAGGCTTGGCAGATCAAGCGACGCGCACAGGACGCCGGACACCTGATGCACAGCACCCGAGAGCAAAATGGTCCCCATGACAGAAGCCAGAACCAGCGCCACGGCAATCATGCCCATGACCATGTTCTTCATCGAATCTGCCGCATCGGCCGAATAGCCGTCTGCGCTGCGCCCCATATGTGCGATCATTGAAGGATCGCGGTGTTCAAGGCTGCTCATCCCCCAGCATCCTCTCCTATACAACCGCGTTATTTTCTTGCGCGGTCTGTTGGTTAAGAGACTGATCCAGAAATTCCACAACGTCAATGGATAATATTATCAATCAAAGAGATAACACTGGCGTTAGGACGGGTCGGATGCGTGACGCATCCATGCTTTACGGCCCGGGCGCGCTGCCGCAAAAGCCAGCGATATATAAGAGGGGGTCCTATGAAAATTTATCGCACGCCCGATGCGCGCTTCGCCGATTTGCCCGATTGGCCTTATGCGCCGCGCTATCACCAGATTACGCCTGAGCTGCGGCTTCATTATGTCGACGAAGGGTCAAAGGATGCGCC
>JAGWVG010000055.1 GCA_018970965.1 Alphaproteobacteria bacterium
AGGTTTGGGAAAAGCGCGAATTCCAAAATCTTGACAACACGCGCGAACTGGGCACGCGCAACATTAAAATTGCTCTGCGCCGTCTGCGCAAATTCGCCCGCGAAGGCGCAGCAGAAGAACTGGATATCAAGGCAACCATTGATGGCACGGCCCGCCAAGGTTGGCTCGACATCCATATGCGGCCTGAACGGCGCAACGCGATTAAGGTGCTGCTCTTCTTGGATGTGGGCGGATCGATGGATCCGTTCATCAAGCTGGTGGAAGAATTGTTCAGCGCCGCAACTGCGGAATTCAAGAATCTTGAATTCTTCTATTTCCACAACTGCGTTTATGAAGGTGTGTGGAAAGACAATAAGCGCCGCTTTTCGGAACGCACCCCAACCTGGGAATTGCTCCATAAATTCCCGCATGATTACAAGGTCGTCTTCGTCGGCGATGCGGCGATGAGCCCTTATGAAATCTCACACCCTGGTGGATCGGTCGAGCATTTCAACGAGGAATCTGGCGCCGCTTGGATGAACCGCCTGACAAACACCTATCCCGCAGCCGTGTGGCTTAACCCCACGCCCGAGCAGCATTGGACCTATTCGCAATCCACCAAAATCATCCGCGAATTGATGAATGATCGCATGTATCCGCTTACGCTGGATGGGCTGGACGAAGCCATGCGCGAGTTAACGCGCAAACATTGAGCGCGGTTTAGCTAAAGGGCTTATCAATTGAGGGCGGCGGTACGCTGAACCATTCAGGGCCATGCTCCGTCATGTAGAAGCAATCTTCCAAACGGATGCCGAAATTGCCGGGGATATAAAGCCCCGGCTCATTGGAAAAGCACATGCCCGGTGCCAGTGGCGTTGCCTCGCCATGCACCAGATTAACCGGCTCATGCCCATCCATGCCAATGCCATGGCCCGTGCGGTGAGAGAGACCCGGCAACGTATAGCCGGGGCCATAACCAATTTTCTCATACCAGCTGCGTACCGCATCATCGACGGAACCGCATGGCCGGCCCAGTTGCGCCGCTTCAAAGGCAATTTGCTGGCCCTGGCGCACCTGCGCCCAAACATCACGCTGGCGCTTGCTCGGCTCCCCAAAAACAAAGCTGCGGGAAATATCCGAGACATAGCCATGCACTGAGCAGCCCCCGTCAAGCAGAATGGATGCCCCCTCGCTGACGATTTGCGGCTTATGTGATCCGTGTGGATAGGCCGTCGCCTCGCCAATCAGCACCAAAGCCTCGCCGCCCTTGCCGCCGTGCTTAGCTGTTTCAGCAAGAATCAAGGCGTTGATATCAGCAGGCGTCATACCCGCCTGAATTTGGCGACCCACCGCACGAAAAGCGCTGGTGGTGATATCCGCCGCGGCCTTCATAAGCGCAATCTCGGCCATGCTTTTGTGCATCCGGCAGCCGCGGACAATGCCCGCCCCATTGAACGTCTGCACGCCCGGCAAAGCCTTTTGCAGGCCATCGACAATGAACAGACGCACCGTTTCTTCGATGGCCACGGGCTTATTCATCAGCTTCCGCTCCCGCAGCCAGTCTGCGACCAGCGCAAGCGGATTTTCATGCTCATTCCAAGTGCGGACGCTCGCGGGAATGCCCAAAGACTCCCGGATCGACGGGGCTTCAAAAAACGGCGTGACAATGGTCACCTCGCCTTCGGCCGGAATCAGCGCCGCCGTCAGCCGTTCACTGCGCCACCACTCGACCCCCGTGAAATAGACAAGGCTAGAGCCGGGCTCAACGATCAGCGCGCCGATGCCAGCTTGCTGCATAAGGCGCTGCACTTTGGCGAGGCGCGCAGCGCGCTCTTGTGCGCCAATGGGCTTTGCCTGCGCTGCGATAATCGTCACGCCATCTGCCGGGACCGCCTTTGCAAAAGCCGGCGTCAGCGCCAGTGCCGTGGCCGAGCCTAAAATGGATCGCCGTGAGATCATCGCTGCCCCCTCAATACCTTAGAAATTCGCGCCGCTCCTCAATCCACGCCTTTTCATCGGGGATTGTCAGCGCATCCAAATCACCCGGCAATGCGGCGGCATCATCCACCCATTCGCGTAAGAGTGGCCCGCCATTGATGACATCAATCGCAAGCACATCATTGGTATATTCATATTTAAAGTCGGTGCCGCGCCAGATTTGATAATCGGGGTAAAGCCGCCTTATCGCTTTGAACCCTAGGGCCTGAACGCGCCATGGGCGGAAGGCCGCATGGTCATAGCCCGGCCCTTCGGCGTGAATGTGGATACCGCTGCACAGCTTGCCGACATGTTTATGAAAGGTCGGTTCAAACCAAATATCGCGCAGCTGACAGCCATTAAGCCATTCCGGCGCAAGCGCTCGCATTTCTGCGATCACCGCGCGGGCATCAATATCAGGCGCGCCAAAGATTTCGAGTGGACGGGTTGTCCCCCGCCCTTCCGACAAGGTGGCGCCTTCAACCATCACGGTGCCGGCATAAGCACGCGCCATATTGATGTTGGGCGCATTTGGACTGGGGTTAATCCAGATCCGCTCCCCCAGCGGCCAGCCAAAGCCCGGCGCAATGTGCGGATCATAATCGCCCATCTCGATCAGCCGATACTCTACATCAAGCTTCAAATGATGGATGAACCACAAGCCAAGCTCGCCCATTGTCAGGCCATGACGCATGGGCATAGGGCCAGCGCCCACAAAGCTTTCCCAACCCTCGCGCAGCGTTAACCCCTCAACCGGGCGTCCTGCCGGGTTGGCTCGATCCAGAACCCAAACTGCTTTACCCTTGGCGGCGGCCGCTTCCAAAATATAACGCAGAGTTGTGATAAAGGTGTAAATACGGCAGCCAAGATCTTGCAAATCCACAAGAATAACGTCGAAGCTGTCCAGCATCGCATCGGTTGGTGCGCGCACCTCGCCATAAAGGCTGAAAATGGGGATGCCCAATTGCGGATCGATGAAATCGGGCGATTCCACCATATTATCTTGCTTGTCGCCCCGCAGGCCATGCTGTGGGCCAAAAGCGGAACTCAGCGTAATTTCTGGGCACTGCGCCAGTGCATCGAGACTATGTGTCAGGTCCTCTGTAACAGAGGCGGGATGCGCCAGCAGCGCTACGCGGCGGCCCTTTAGGTCTGCGCGGAGGCAGGCATCCGCCAGCAATCGATCAATACCAAATTTCATGCTCTCTCCGCTGCCCCGACTAACAGGGCAAAGCAATCATCATGATGAAAATCAGGTTTTTCCGGTGGATGGTTGAGAGCCCAATAGGCTTTACTGCCATCTGCACCTTCAACCACGCAGGACAAACCAAGCTGCCAATCTGAGGTAACAAACTCGGTTGGCAGAAAACCAAGATCAATTTGCGCAGACAGCACAAGGCGCCCCGCTTCCGCCAAAAAGGCAATTTCCGGACGAGCAACTATAGGCGCATCTTCCATGCCCTCTCGATAATTGAAAAAGCGATAGGCTGCCCATTGGCCTGAGGGCGACAAATTAAATTCAAAATAGGCTGTATCTGGCCCCTTGATGAAAACTTCGCAGCACGTCGTTTGCCACAGACCATCGGTGCGAACGGGCTGCGCGGCGGCAGGAATGCTTACCGCTGCTTCCGTCAGCGCAATCGTATATATGAGCGCCAAAACACCAGCGGACACTTGCACATCCACATCAATGGCGCGCGCAATGCCGACCCCCGCCGCCGGGTGCGCGTGCAGACTGCCGCGATGCTGCCAAATCGTCGCCATAAACGCCGATTGGCGCGTCCTGGTGCGCTTGGCAAGCACTGCCCTTCTCCCGCTCTTTTCAAAGCCAGCCATTTTCAATCGGCCTAGGCCCTGCTAAGCGCCGCGCAAACCTAAAGAGACGATGATGACCGACTATCAATCAGACCTGCTGCGCACCCTGTCTGACCGGGGCTATATCCACCAGATTACGGACTCGGCGGCGCTCGACAAGCTGGCGCAAAGCCAGGTTGTGCCGGGCTATGTGGGCTTCGATGCGACAGCGGCTTCGCTGCACGTCGGCAACCTTGTTTCGGTCATGCTGCTGCGCCGTCTGCAGCAAGCAGGGCATAAGCCCATTGTGCTGTTGGGCGGCGGGACAACCAAGGTCGGCGATCCCTCAGGCAAAGATGAGGTACGCAAGCTGCTCGACACGGATGGCATCAACGCCAATATCGCGTCGATCCGCCGGATCTTTGAACGTTTCCTGACCTTTGGCGATGGCCCGACCGATGCAATCATGGTCAATAATGCCGATTGGCTTGATAAACTGGGTTATATTGATCTGCTGCGCGATGTGGGCCGGCATTTTACGATCAACCGGATGCTGACATTTGATTCCGTGAAGCTGCGTCTGGATCGGGAACAACCACTGACCTTCCTCGAATTCAATTACATGATCCTACAAGCCTATGATTTTATGGAATTGTCGCGCCGTGCCGGCTGCCGCTTGCAAATGGGCGGATCTGATCAATGGGGCAATATCGTCAACGGGATTGAACTGAGCCGTCGCGTCGATGCGACTGAGCTTTATGGCGTCACCACGCCGCTGATCACCCGTGCCGATGGTCAGAAAATGGGTAAATCCGTCTCAGGCGCAATTTGGCTGCATGAAGACCAATTATCGCATTATGATTATTGGCAATTCTGGCGAAACACCGATGATCGCGATGTCGGCCGCTTCATGCGGCTCTTCACGGATCTGCCGCTGGATGAAATTGCGCGCTATGAGGCACTTGAAGGCAGCGAAATTAACGCCGCCAAGGTCGCGCTTGCCAATGCCGCGACTGAGCTTTGCCGTGGCAAAGAAGCGGCAATGGCTGCGGCTGAAACCGCGCGCAAAACCTTTGAAGAGGGCGTTGCGGGCGCAGATTTGCCGCGCGTCTCAGTCGCTGGAAGCATTGAAATCTTGGATGCGTTGGTTGCACTGGGCTTTGTCGGCTCACGCGGCGAAGGAAAACGTAAAATTGCCGAAGGCGCAGTGAAGGTGGATGATGAAGCCATCTCGGCTGCAGATCTGTCAATTGCCGTCTCAGGGGAAACCAAGATCAGCCTCGGCAAGAAGCGCCACGGATTGCTGGTTTCCGCCTAACCCGCCTTAATCAGCCCCACTGCAGCATCGCGTTCAAACAAATAGAGCGCAATGCGTGCCGCTTGGCCGCGCGCGCTATCCAGCCCGCCATCGCGATCGACCAACAGCCGCGCATCATCATTCGCTGCGGTAATGAGTTCGGTCACCTGTTCCGGTGATGCCAGACGAAACGCAGCATCGCCTGATTGACGGGTCCCCAATATTTCCCCTGCCCCGCGCAGCCGCAAATCTTCCTCTGCGATGCGAAAGCCATCATTGGTCTCGCGCATAAGGGCCAGCCGCGCACGCGCAGTTTCACTCAAATTCTGACCGCGCAGCAAAAGGCAGACTGATTTTTGATCGCCCCGCCCCACTCGGCCGCGCAACTGGTGGAGCTGTGCCAGCCCAAATCGTTCTGCTTCTTCAATAATCATCAGCGTGGCATTGGGCACATCAACGCCCACTTCAATAACTGTGGTCGCGACCAGAATGGAGAGTGCGCCACCTGCAAAGGCGGCCATGACGGCATCTTTTTCAGGCCCTTTCATTCGCCCATGAACCAGCCCGACCTTGCCGGGAAACACCTGCCGCAGTGCTTCAAACCGCGCTTCTGCTGCCGCGCGATCATTGGCCTCGCTCTCTTCCACCAGCGGGCACACCCAATAAGCTTGCCCCCCGCGCGCCACATGGCGGGCAAGACCTGCAACCACCTCGTCCACTCGCTCAGTCGACATCACGCGCGTATCAATGGGCTGGCGACCGGGCGGCATCTCATCCAACCGGCTCACATCCATTTCGCCATAATTGGACAATGTCAGCGTGCGCGGAATGGGCGTTGCGGTCATTACCAGCAGATGCGGCGGGGCCTCGGCCTTTTGCGCCAACATCAAGCGTTGGGCCACGCCAAAGCGATGCTGCTCGTCAATCACCGCAAGGCCAAGCTTTTTATAGGTCACGCCTTCCTGAAAAATGGCGTGTGTCCCGACAAGCAAATTGATGCTGCCATCCGCCAGGCCCATCAACGTTGCTTCGCGCGCGCGGCCTTTATCGCGCCCCGTGAGAATGGCGATATTGACGGGCAAGCCCGCCAATTGGCGCTGCAAGGTCTCAAAATGCTGGCGCGCCAAGATTTCCGTGGGCGCAAGCAATGCGGCCTGGCTGCCTGCTTCTACACCCATGAGCATCGCGTGCAGCGCGACCATCGTTTTGCCCGCGCCGACATCGCCCTGCAGCAGCCGAACCATTGGGGTGGACTGAACCAAATCCCCCTCAATCTCGCGGATTGTGCGCAATTGTGCGCCTGTGAGGCTATAAGGCAGCTTCAGCATCGCCCGCAAATGCCCATCGCCTGCCAGAGGCACGCCCCGGCGGCGGCGCGAGGAGGCGCGAACCAACATCAAAGCAAGCTGATTGGCAAAAACCTCATCATAAGCCAGTCGCGTCCGCGCTTTTGCATCACTGGGGTCGGCATGGATCATCGTCAGGGCCTCTCGCCACTGTGGCCAGCCGCGCTCCGCCAATAGGCTTGACTCAATCCATTCTGGCAGGTCTGGCGCCCGTTCCAGCGCCTGGGCCACCAATTGTTGCAGACGCCGGCCCGTAAGGCCTTCTGAAAGCGGATAAATAGGTTCGCGCTCGGGCAGGCTATCGGCTTCATCCAGCTTGAGGACATAGTCTGGGTGAACCATTTGCAGCTCTTGGCCATAGCTTTCGAGCTTGCCAGAAACGCGCCGTGCCTCGCCCAGCGGCAATTGCTTCTTCGCCCAACCAGGATTGCCGCCAAAATAGACAAGCGCAATCATGTTTCCGGCATTATCCTGCGCCCAGACCCGAAACGGCCCGCGCCCGCCACTGGCGCGATAATCCATCGGCGTCAGTTCAACGGAAACAACCCGCCCCGCATAAGCGGCATCCAAAGCCTCAATCGGGATGCGATCCACATGACCCACCGGCAAATGGAAGAGAATGTCGACCAATTTTTCCAGCCCAAGCCGCTCCAGCGGCCGCGCCAATTGCGGACCTATACCTTTGAGGGCCGTCACTTCGGCAAAGATCGGGTTGAGAAGTTCTGGTCGCATGGCTATCCCTGCCCCCCTCTTACCTCAGCCGACTGGCACGTCAAAATGCCTGTCGGCCAATTGGCGTTGCACCTATGGACCAAGAAGCACGACTGAAGCGATTGAAATTCCGCGCATGGCATCGCGGCACGCGCGAAGCTGATTATATGATTGGCGGCTTTTTCGACGCTTATGGTCAAGGGTGGAGCCCAGCCGAGATGGATTGGTTTGAGGCCCTGTTGGAAGAGCAAGATGTTGACATCATGGGATGGGGCTTGGGCTCTATTCCCGTCCCCACGCAATGGCAGGGGCCAATGATGGATGCGTTTTGCAAACTGGACTTTATCCGGATCCCCAAGTGATTGCCCTAAGCCGCATCCTGCAATCATCCACTCCGCTGACCTTGGCGGGGGCGCCCGCCGGGTTTTTACCTTGGCTGATGACGGATCTTGCACGCGCGGCAGACTCCCGCGCGGTCTTTATTGCCTCTGATGATGTTTCCATGCGCGCACTGGCTGAGACTGCAGCCTGGTTTGCGCCTGAGGTTGAGGTGCTCACCTTCCCTGCTTGGGATTGTTTGCCTTTCGATCGCGCATCGCCTTCGCTGCGCGTGACGTCTGAACGTTTGGCAACGCTCGCCGCGCTCCAGCGGCGCCGAGATAAGCCGCAACTGGTGATTACCACCGCAAATGCTGCTTCACAGCGCGTGCTCACCCCCTTTCGCATCCGACAACTGACTGCACATTTGGCACCTGGCGCGCGCATTGACCGCGATCGGCTGGCCGAAATGTTGCAGGCCAATGGCTATGTCCGCACCGATACCGTGGCCGATGCCGGGGAATTTGCGGTGCGCGGCGGCTTGGTAGATCTTTACCCGGCAGGCCTGCCACATGCCCTGCGGCTCGATTTCTTTGGCGATGAAATCGAAAGCGTCCGCAGCTTTGACCCTGCCGATCAGCGCACCATTGGCCGCATGGATGAAGGCTTTACGCTTCTCCCAGCGTCTGAGGCGCTGCTTGATGAGGACGGAATTAAACGCTTCCGCACGCGCTATCGGGATTTATTTGGGGCAACCGCGACGGGCGACCCGCTGTATCAGGCTGTTTCGGAAGGCCGTCGCCTTGCCGGTATGGACCATTGGCTGCCCCTGATTGAAGATAAGCTTGCGACCCTGTTTGACCATCTGGGTGATGCGCCGCTGATCGTCCGCGAATTGGGCGTTGATGGCGCGATGATCAGCCGGTTTGAGGCCATTGAAGATTATTATGGCAACCGTGACCGTGCCCAATCGGCCGAACCCGGCAGCTATCGCCCCTTAAAGCCAGAGGCGCTCTACCTCACCGAGACGCAATGGGCAGCGACTTTGGCGGACGTCCCTGTGCATTTGGCGACACCCTTTCATGAGCCGCCATCTGACAGCGTGGTTGATTTTGGCCTTGATGGCCCGCGCGATTTCGCGCCAGAGCGCACCAAGGGCGATAATGTCTATGATGCCCTGGCTGGCCACGCTTCAGGCTTGGCGCATAACGACCGGGGAATGATCCTTGCCTGCTATTCACGCGGATCGCGCGAGCGGCTGACCGGCCTTTTGGCCGATCATGGCATGGCACAGGCTGTCCAATTGGAGAGTTGGCAGGAAGCCCAAGGCTATATTGGCGCGCCACGCAGCAAGAAAAATGAAGTGCGCATTGCGCTGGTCGTCGTGCCGCTGGAGCATGGCTTTACAACGCCGTCCTTTGGCCTGTTGACCGAGCAGGATGTTCTGGGCGACCGTCTGGTGCGTCGCGCCAAGCGCAAAAAATCTGCCGATGCCTTTATGGCAGAACTGGC
>JAGWVG010000056.1 GCA_018970965.1 Alphaproteobacteria bacterium
CCGTACGCTCCATTACTTAACCAGTTGCGAGGTTGCAGATTGTGCCCAGGCTTTCAAGCGACAGACGACAGAAAAGGGGTATCGCATGTGGTAAGCCATGGGTATCGAACGACTATGAATAGCAGGCGTGAGGGTCAGGTCGCTGTGATCTTTGCCGCGACACGGACAGGAGAGGATGAGCAGGCCTATGAGGCCGCTGCCCGCGAAATGGCGGCGCTTGTCGCGTGCCAGCCGGGCTATTGCGGGCATCTCTCAACGCGCAACGCCGATGGCTTTGGCATCACGATTAGCTATTGGGCGGATGATGCGGCGGCACAGGCGTGGCGCGATCATCCCGATCACAAGGCCATTCGAGATGCTGGACGCGACCGCTGGTATTCGGCCTATACCTTAGATGTTGCGACAATCGCGCGCAGCTATGACTGGAGCAAGAATGACCGATCCTCGCGCGAATAACCGGGACTTTACCCTCCTCTTCCTTGTGATGCTCATCACTGGGGCGGGGAATACGGCGCTGCAATCCGTATTGCCCACTTTGGGCCGGACTATTGGCGTGCCGGATAGCGTGATTGCCGCCGCCTTTTCCGTTTCAGCGGCAATTTGGGTGTTTACTGCCCCGCGCTGGGCACGCCGATCAGACCGGGATGGCCGGCGCGAGATGGTGATGCTGGGGCTCGTCGGGTTTATCTCGTCAGTTGGCCTTTGCGGGGTCATCCTCTCTTTAGGCCTGCATGGTATTTTAGGGCCGCTGGTGACGATGATCGCGTTTATCGCCGCGCGCATGCTCTATGGTATTTTTGGCGCAGCCGCGCCTCCTGCGGCGCAAGCAATGGTGGCGCTGCGCACCTCGCGGAAAGAACGAACCAAGGCGCTGACCATGTTGGGCTCTGCCTTTGGTTTGGGGACCATTTTGGGTCCGGCGGCTGCCCCTTGGCTTGTCGGCTTGCCCGTGGTTGGGCTGGCTGGCCCAGCCTTTGTATTTGCTGCCTTTGGCAGTGTGGTTCTGGTCTGCGTTTGGCGCTTCCTTCGTGATGATACGCCCGAAGATGCCGGCCATGGCGCGGCCGTCAGCTATCCCAGCATTGGGGGCGCCCCTACGGGGGGCAGCGTGGTTGCGGCAACGGCACCGCTGGGCAAGCCGCTTGCGTTGAAAGATCCGCGTATCTGGCCGTGGATGCTTTTGGGCCTGATCATGGGTCACGCACAGGCGATGACAGGGCAAGCCGTTGGCTTTTTGGTCATTGATCGCCTGCACCTGCCGCTTGCGCATTCGCAAGAATCGATTGGCATTGTGTTGATGGTGGGGGCGGCGGCTGCACTTTTGGTGCAATGGGGGCTGATCCCGCTGTTTAACCTAGAACCGCGCCGCATGGTGATGCTGGGCCTTGTGCTGGCGGCCTGTGGATGCGCGGCAACTGGCGTGGCGTCCAGCCTTTATGGCATTGCCACGGCCTATGCGCTGGCGTGTATCGGTTTTGGCTTTACGCGGCCCGCCTTTACCGCAGGGGCATCGCTTGCGGTGGATCGAAAGTTGCAAGGCTCAGTTGCGGGGCGGGTAACATCTGTGAATGGCGCGTCGTTCGTGCTTGGCCCCTCGATTGGCGTCGGCCTGTATGAAATTTGGGGCCCCTTGCCCTATTTCTTGTCAGCGGGGATCCTGGCCGCTTTGGTGTTTTATGTTGCAGCGCGGATTAAACCTGTTGATCAGCCTTCGGCGGCGGGGCGCGAGGCTTAAGCGCTTAGCGGACTGATTTGCCACAAAAATACCAAAAAAAAGGCCGGTCCCCAACGGGCCGGCCTATAAAAGTTTGTATAGGAGAGGATGCCTGAAAGGCAGGATCTATTTGCGCTGCAGCATGTTTTTGTGCAAGTGCGAAATAACAAATCGTGATTGCAATTTTTGCAACTGTAAGTTAAGCCTTTGACATGCGTCGTCTTCCCTCTCTCGCCGCCATTGAGGCCTTTGTGCAAGTGGCCCGTTTAGGCTCAATCAAAGCCGCCGCGGAAGAATTATCGCTTTCGTCCCCGGCGCTCAGCCGACGCATTCAGACATTGGAAAGCTTTGTCGGCCGTCCGCTGTTTGAACGCGGGCATCAATCGATCCGCCTTAATGAAGAAGGCGAAGATCTGATGGCGCTGGTCACCCAGCCGATCGAGGCACTGGCCAATGCCATTGAAACCATGACCTCGCGGGATCATGTGGTGCGCTTGCGGCTTGGGGTGCCCTCGCTTTTTGCTTCGCAACGGCTGATCCCGCATTTGCCGCATTTGCGCAAAGTGCATCCCAAGCTTCACATTGATTTGGATACGGCAGCCCACGCTTTGACGCGCTTGGGCGATGGCTTGGATTGTGCGATTGCCTTGGCCGGCACGCTGGATCCGGCGCTTTATGGCGTGCGCATTTACCGCGACAATATTTATACCGTTGGTGCGCGGCGGCTGGTGCAAGGCCCGCATGCCATCACGCGGCCAGAACAATTGCGCGAAATGACAGTGATGATCCACCGGGATCTCGAAGACACATTTGATGTGTGGCGCGAAGCGGTCGGCCAGCCTGATTTAGAGCCCGCCGCAATTGATTATTATGACTCAGGCCAGTTGATGCTGGAAGCAGCCGCCCAGGGGCTGGGCATTGCCTTTTTGCACCAAAATCTACTGTCGGATTATGGCGATGAGCGGCTGGTCCGGATGTTCGCCGATATTGAGGTGCGCAGCCCCTATAGCTATTGGTTCGCCTGTCGGCCGCGCGCTTTGGATCTCCAGCCAGTGCGAAATTTCCGCGACTGGCTGGTGACCCTATATCAAAGCGATTAGGCGACAGTCGCCTTCACAATTTTACCGGGCTTGGCAGGCGGCTCACCCTTGGGCAGCGCATCAACATGTTCCATGCCCGAAATCACTTGGCCCCACACGGTGTATTGTCCGTCGAGGAAGTGGCAATCTGTAAAGCAGATGAAGAATTGGCTGTTGGCGCTGTTCGGGTTCATCGCGCGCGCCATTGAGCATGTCCCACGGACATGCGGCTCGTCGTTAAACTCTGCCTTCAAATCCGGCTTTTGCGACCCACCCATGCCGGTGCCAGTTGGATCACCACCTTGTGCCATGAAGCCATCGATCACGCGGTGAAACACCACGCCATCGTAAAAGCCTTCTTGGGCCAGCTCACTGATGCGCGCGACATGGCCGGGGGCCAGATCGGGGCGGAGCTGGATGACAACATCACCCGTTTCGAGCGTGAAGGTTAGTGTATCGGCCATAAAACACCTTTTTATGAGGTCAGAAAGACGCCGCCCTACGCGGCTTGCGCAAGGGATGCCAGCCCATATTCTTGAGCAATCAACTGATAGCTGCGCCGCCGGGCGGCATGATCGGGCATGATGTTGACCAGCATCATCTCATCCGCGCCATAGTCTGCCGCCACCTGATCAAGCGCAGCATGCACCTGTGCCGCTGTGCCCAAGCTTGTCCGCCGATTGCGCACGGGGGCTTCGGGATGGCTGGCTGCCCAGCTTTGTGCGGTGGCGACGCTTGGCACGGGGATCAGCTCTCCGCGCACCAAATGGTGAAACATCATGCGCGCCGGGAGTGATAATAGTTCGGCCTCGTCTTGGCTGGGGGCGGCAATCGCCCAAGTGGCGACCATCAGATAGGGCCTCTCCAGCCAACGGGATGGCTTGAAGTTACGGCGATAATGCTCGGCTTGTGGCAAGCCATCCGAATTGATGAAATCAGCAATGCAATAAGGTAGGCCCGTTTCCGCCGCCCAAATTGCGCTGTCTAATGAGGATCCAAGCAACCATGGCTCAAGGTCGCCACCGCCGCTGGGCAAGGTATCGCGCAGCACAGCAAAGGGGTGATCATCAGGCAGGCCATCCCCCAAATAGGCCAGCAATTCGGCCAGATTATTTGGGAAATCATCCATAGGCATGCGCCGACTGCGATCGCGCTGTAAGGCATAAGCTGTCCGCTGGTCTGACCCCGGCGCACGCCCCAAACCAAGATCAATCCGGCCCGGCGCCAGTGCCGCCAGCATTTTGAATGTCTCTGCCACTTTAAAGGGCGAATAATGGGGCAGCATGATCCCGCCAGATCCTACGCGGATGCGCTGGGTGGCAAGCGCGACGGGCCCGATCAGCGCCTCAGGCGCACATCCTGCAAGGCCCGGCGAGGCGTGGTGTTCTGCCAACCAATAACGGTAAAATCCCGCCGCGTCGCAGGTGCGTGCTAAGTCCAGTGTGTTGGCGAGCGCATCAGCGGCCGTCAGCCCATCTTCAATGGGGGATTGGTCCAGCACAGAAAGGCGGTAGGGCAGTGTCATCGCTCTAGTTTAGCGCGATGCGCTTGGGATGAAAGCCAAAGCTTGTCATCCGGCATTGGGGCGCGTAACCAGCCCCAGTCTGCAACCAACCGGCGAGGAGGGACGATGAGCGAAACCGACATCACCCGCACCATCGACCCGGTGGTGGAAACCCAGCTGGACGAAGATGATCACCTAAAGCGGGAATTTGTGCGCGATGTGTTGGCCGCTGTTGAGGCGGGCGATGATAGCGGCGCACGCACCTTGGTGGCCCCGCTGCACCCAGCTGACATTGCTGACTTGATCGAACAGGCGCCGGCTGATGATCGTCATGATCTCGTCCGTGCGCTCTCTGACCTCATCGACGCTGATGTTATTGCGGAGATGAATGATTATGTGCGCGAAGAGCTGATTGACAGCCTTGCGCCCGAACAAGTTGCCGATATTGCGGCCGAACTCGATACTGACGATGCCGTCGCAATTATCGAGGACATGGAAGAGGATGATCAGCGCGCCGTGCTGCGCGCGCTGGCCCCCGATGATCGTGCCGCGATTGAAGAGGCACTGTCTTACCCGGAAGAATCTGCCGGTCGCTTGATGCAGCGCGAGCTGATCGCGGTGCCGGAACATTGGTCTGTCGGCCAAGTCATTGATTATTTGCGTGAGAATCAGGATCTCACAACAGACTTCTGGGAAGTCTTTATTGTTGATCCACAGCATCGCCCTGTCGGCACCTGTCATCTCAGCTGGGTGTTGCGCACCCCGCGCGGCGTGCTGATGACCGATGTGATGAAGCGCGAGCAAACGCTGATTCCGGTCGAAATGGATCAGGAAGAAGTCGCGCTGCGCTTCCAAAAATATGGCCTGATTTCGGCGGCTGTGGTCGACCCCTCAGGCCGTTTGGTCGGGATGATCACCGTCGACGATGTCGTCCACATCATTCAGGAAGAGGCGAGCGAGGATATCCTCAAACTCTCCGGCGCAGGGGAAGGCGATATTAACGAGCCGATCCTGCTTACGGTTCGCACGCGCCTGACTTGGTTGGTGGTGAACCTTGGCACTGCGATTATTGCCGCCAGCGTGGTTGGCATGTTCCAAGGGGAAATTGCCAAGTTCGCGCTGCTTGCTGTGTTGATGCCAATTGTTTCGGGCATGGGCGGCAATGCCGGTACTCAGACGCTCGCGGTCGTGGTGCGCGCGATTGCAACCAATGAATTGACCAGTTCCAACACTGTCCGAATGATCGGCCGTGAATTGCGCATTGCGCTGACCAATGGCCTCGCCTTGGGCGTGATGATCGGCACTGCGGTTGCGTTTTTATTTGGCAATCCGGTGTTGGGGGCCGTGATGGGTACGGCTATGGTGATCAATAATTTGGTCGCGGGGCTCTCGGGAATCTTGGTGCCTGTGACGTTGGATCGGCTTGATGTTGACCCGGCTGTCTCCTCCGCCGTTTTCGTGACGATGATGACGGATGTGATGGGCTTTTTCAGCTTTTTGGGGCTTGCGGCACTTGTCGGCTTGGCAGGCTAATGCCGCTGCATCTGACGAAGGTCGCCTTTGGCGCGACATCGCTTGACGATTTGGTGAACCGCGTCGCCGCACGCGCCATGAATGGTGAAGTGCGCATGACGACACGTTTTTTGCCCAAGCGGCATGAAGAGATCATCGGCGGCGGATCCTTATATTGGATCATCCGTCACCAGCTTGTTGGGCGTGCGGCGATTAAGCGATTTGACCCCACGCCTGAAGGCCGCATGGATATTGTGCTGGAGGCAAAGGTTATCCCCGTTCGCCCGCAGCCGCGCCGCGCGCATCAAGGGTGGCGCTATCTAGACGCGGCCGATGCACCCGAGGATCTGGGGGGGCTGATAGGCGCTGACAGGGATGATCTGCCCGCGCCCCTGCTGCGGGAATTGGCGCTGCTCGCGTTGATTTAAGGCGCGCAGTGCACCGAACCCACGCCCGACTTTTTAAGGTCGCATTTGGCCCCGCCGATGACGGAGACATTGCCCACCCCTGACACACCGCCGCTGGCCGTTTCAGAAACGCGGGCATCAATATTGCCAACCCCGGAGACCCGCAATTGTGCCGTGCGAGCTGCCAGATTGCGCGCGTCCACATTGCCAGACCCCGATACGCCGGCGTTAAGCTGGTCTGCCGTGCCATTGAGGCTGATATTGCCAGCACCGGAAAGGCGCACATCAAGGATGTTTACAGCCGCATTTCGGACTTTCAAATCGCCGGCACCCGACAGGCTGGCGGCAAAGCGCCCTCCTTTTACAGGCGCGCTGACATCCAAATCCCCCGCGCCTGAGAGCGACGCTGCGCGGATCGCTGGCATCGTGACGGTGACTTGCGCACGGGTTTTGTTGTGGCGCCAATCCCAGTTCCAGCCCTTTTCTTGCTTGCGGCCAACTTTGAGCATGCCTTGCTCCACCCGGATATCGAGTTTGTCGAGCGCCTCTTGCGGGCCTTCCGCCTGCACCGAAAAGCCCGTGCTGGCGATCACACGGACCGAATCGGGGCCCTGCAGCGCCACCTGATCAAAATCACGGACATTGAAATTGGCCGTTGCGGCGGTGGCGGGGGCTTGTGTGCAAGCGGCAATGGCCAACATGCTGGCAGGGAAGAGCGCACGCATGGATATCTCCTATCTGTATTGCTGTTATAATACACTAGGGCGTTTGACACCGCAAGCGTCCGGTCAAGAAAAAGGGCGGCACATGGCCGCCCTATTCCTTCAACATCTCATACGCCGCGGATTAGGCGGCTTCGCTTGCCTTATGATATTGGGGCGCTGCTTTCTTCAAGATGTCGATGATCTTGGCGGCTGCCGCCTTCTCATCGGTCTGTTCCATTGCCGCCAATTCGCGGGCCAAGCGGCTCGTCGCGCCTTCAAAAATCTGGCGTTCAGAATAGCTTTGCTCTGGCGCATCTTCGGGACGGAACAAATCGCGCACCACTTCGGCAATCGACACCAGGTCGCCCGAATTGATCTTGGCTTCATATTCCTGCGCGCGGCGCGACCACATGGTGCGCTTCACCTTGGGCTTGCCCTTCAGCGTGGTCAAAGCTTCGCCCATCTGCTTGTCGGACGACAGCTTGCGCATGCCAACGCTTTCCGCCTTGTTGGTCGGAACCCGGAGAGTCATTTTCTCTTTTTCGAAGCGCAGCACATAAAGCTCCAGCTTCATGCCAGCGATTTCAGAGCTTTGAAGCTCAATCACGCGGCCGACGCCATGCTTGGGATAAACAACATAGTCGCCGACGACGAACTCAAGCGCGTTGGAAGACATAATTTGCGACCTTTCTAACCGATAGTCCGCCACTCCCGACCAAAGCAGAAGGGCCGCCGCTGCGGCACCCTGCGCGAGAGATGAGGGGCTGGGACACTCCATTCGGTGCGGGTAAACCCCGCTGTCGCCGACAAGTATAACAGAGTCGCAACAAAAATACCAGTGTCCTGCTAGACTTGTCGTCCAGAAGGGCAATCAGGCCGTTGCTGGATTGTCGATCAGCTTGCTGGGCTAATCGTCGCAACGGGTGTGGCAACAGGGGCCAGAAGCTCGCTGCGCTTCTTGGCAAAGCTCGCGATGACAGGCACATCCCGCTTATACAAATCGGGGAAAGTCTGCAGCGCAGTGCTGCCCGCAGTCGCCACGGTGAAATAGCCGATATAGACGGGAATCGATTCTTTGAAGGGCGCTTTGGCAGTGTCGCCAGCGCGGATCAGCTGCACCAAATTCTCGGCAATACGTTCGCGCGCCAGATCATCATCCAGCCGCTCACCTGATTGCAGCAAGCTCAGCAGAATGCCCAATTCAAAGGCGCGCTCGGTGCGCAGGCACCCATGGCTATAGGCGCGCGGGTTGTTGGCGAACAAAGATTTTGCCGGCGTATCGTGGAGGAAGATGGCATGCGGATTGGGCATGTCGATCTTCAACTGGCCCAGAGCAGCCATTGGCCCGGGCTTTTGCACCACAGCCAATGTCTTGCCCGTGCCCGTCCACACATAGCCCTTGGCGCGGGCCGCTGCTGGATCGCGCGCGATAAGCGGGCCAACTTCTTGGCGGATCACGCTTTGCGGCAAAATCCACGGCGGATGGACAACAATACCTGTTGCGGGCGCGGCCAACATGGGGGTTGGCGTATCGGGCTTGCCGACAATCACGCGATAGGCGGCAATGTTGCGGCCATAGGTGTTCACCCGCACCATATATTCGGGCACATTGGCGAGGACGTGCTTCACCCCCAAGGATTGCGGCAGCCAGCGCCAGCGATCCAAATTGGCCCGCAACAGCGCAATGCGCGCAGTCGCGCTGGCGGGCGTGCGGGCAAGTTCTGCCTTTAGCGCTGCATAGTCAGGATGCTTCGGTTCCAACCGCGCGAGGGCGCTCTCAATATCATGGCTTTCCAGCGCCACGGCCAATGCAATGTCGAGTGGCAGGGTCTGCGCATCTGTATCGTCGACAAACCAATCACCGCGTGCGGCAATGGGCGTGCGCCCATCGCGCAAATCCGCAGCGACTTCGTTAAACAGGCGTGTCGCCAATGTGTTGAGCGCATCCCCTTCGCCCGCAGCCAGGGCCGCCTTGAGGGCAGCAGGCTCATAGTCCGCCGGGA
>JAGWVG010000353.1 GCA_018970965.1 Alphaproteobacteria bacterium
CGCTGGCCCAAAGTGCGCGTGGCCGCCTCGCGCACTGTCGCAAAGGCCTCAGGCAAAATATCGTCGAGCGATTCTCCTGCTTCCAGGCGTTCACGGAAGCGGGTGGTTTGATCGCGCAATTCCTCATCGCTCATCGCAAGCAAAGTCGGCTCATAGCTGTTGACCTTCTCAACAATCTTCATGAGCGTGCGGACGTAGCGATCGTTGGACGATCCAAAAATGGATTTGGCAATCTTGCCGAACATGGCGGTTTCCTTGATTAAATTGGGCAGCGTCAGCGGCAAAACGCGACGCAAAAATAGAAGAGAGTGAATGCGCGGCGCGCGTTTAAGCGCGCGGGCGGTCAGTCAGCTCAACGCCTGCTGCAAGGCCCACAAAGCAGGGCGAAACGACACCAGGCGCAGAGACCATTGCTGCAAGCTGCGGCAATGGCTGAACAAATCCGGCCGCGATGTGCGCACGCGCGGGTGCAGCTTGAACAACATCATGGGCCGGCTGGGCCAGCTGACCAATGGCGACGGGTTCTGCCCATGCGACACGGCTCGCCTGTGCGGGCGAAAGTCCGGCCATAAGGGCAAGCAGATAAAGAAAAAGTCGCGTCATATTGTTCGTTCTTCCCCGATATAGGGCGCAATATGGGGTCCGTCCATCCCGGTGTAATGTGCCTTTCCTAACAAATCTGTGTATCTCTTGCCTGCGCCACCCTGTTGAGCAGAGTTGAACAGCCGCATTTGCAGCGTTAGGGGCGCTATATGACGACAGAAATTTCGCCCCTCGCCACGCCTTTTCCTAATCTGCCTATGGTGTCGGGCGTCACGCCGCGCGTTGGCCGAGCGCGGTATAAAGCTTGGGATCGCAACGATCTGACCTTTATCACGCTTGATGCTGGCACGGCGATTGCCGGTGTGACGACGCAAAGCAAATGCCCCTCGCCCGAAGTGGAATGGTGCCAAAGCCATTTGGCAGGCGGCCAAGCCCGGGCCTTGGTGGTGAGCGCCGGCAATGCCAATGCCTTTACCGGCCATAAGGGCCGCGCCGCTGTAGAGGCCATTACCGCGAAGGCAGCCGCGCATCTTGGCTGCCCAGCCGAGCAGATATTTGTGTCGGCTACAGGCGTTATTGGCGTTCCCCTGCCCATTGAGAAGGCGCAAGCGGGCATGGACGATGCGCTCGCCGCCGCCCCGTGCAGCTGGGCAGATGTGGCCGCCGCGATTTCAACGACCGACACATTCCCGAAGGGCGCAATGACGCAGGCCGTGATTGGCGGAACCACTGTCACACTGGTCGGGGTTATTAAGGGATCAGGCATGATCGCGCCGGATATGGCGACCATGCTGGGCTATATCTTCACGGATGCCGCCATTTCGCCCAGCCTATTGCAAGCGATGCTCTCGGCAGCAAATAAGACGAGCTTTTCGTGCATCACAGTGGATAGCGACACCTCCACATCTGACACTGTCCTTGCGTTTGCCACCGGCAAAGCGGGCAACGCGCCGCTTGCGTCAATGGCGGACGCGGGCGCAGATGCCTTCCAAGCTGCCTTGGCGGATCTGTGCCGCCAACTCGCGCACTTGGTTGTGCGCGATGGCGAAGGGGCAACCAAATTTATCGAAATCACCGTGGAAGGCGCCGTTTCAGACACCAGCGCGCATCGTATTGCGCTCAGCATTGCCAATTCCCCGCTTGTGAAAACTGCCATTGCCGGGGA
>JAGWVG010000354.1 GCA_018970965.1 Alphaproteobacteria bacterium
CCCAAAGCCATTGCGGCAATTTGGGTGTCAAACATGGGGTGAGGGGTCTTGCCCGTTAGGTTGCAAATAATTTCAATGTCTTGTCCGCCAGCGTGGACAACTTTCAACACATCCTCATTGTCCGTCAGCAGGTTGAGCAGGGGCGTCAGATCGAGCCCTTCGGCCTTTGGATCAATGGCGGCGGCCTCATGCTCATCGGCCACTTGGATCAAGCAGAGATCAGGCCAATAGGTGTTCTCGCGCATGAATTCCGTATCCACGGCAATGAAGGGCGCTTTCGCCCAGCGCGCGCAGAGATCGGCCAGAGCTTCAGTCGTTGTTACAAGATCATGAATCTTCATAACAGATGCGCCTAGCGAGGTTGATGACAGAGTGCCAGCATAACTGCGGCGGATAGCAAGAAATGCAATGATTTTGGCTCAACATTGTGCCCTTTTTCTTGACAAATCGAGCCTGCATCCGTCTAGGCGCGTCATGCATATTTATCGTTCGCACAATTGCGCACAGCTGCGCAAATCCGATGTAGGCTCCACCGTCCGTCTTTCGGGCTGGATTCACCGCAAGCGCGACCACGGCAATCTGCTGTTTGTCGACTTGCGCGATCATTATGGCCTGACCCAGATCGTGACCGATGTGGATTCCGAAGCCTTTAAGGTTCTGGAAAAGATGCGCGCCGAATCCGTCGTGACAATTACCGGCGAAGTCGTGGCGCGTGCGGCGGAAACGGTAAACGCCAATTTGCCAACAGGCGACATTGAGGTGCGGGCGCGCGAAGTGTCGGTGCAATCGGCCGCTCAGGAATTGCCGATGCCCGTGTTCGGTGATGCAGAATATCCGGAGGATATCCGCTTGCGCTATCGCTTCCTCGATTTGCGCCGCGAGCGCCTGCATAACAATATTGTTTTGCGCTCGCGCGTGATTTCCTCAATCCGCCAACGGATGATCGGTCAGGGCTTTACTGAATTCCAGACGCCGATTTTGACCGCATCTTCGCCAGAAGGTGCGCGTGACTATTTGGTGCCGAGCCGCGTGCATCCCGGAAAATTCTATGCGCTCCCGCAAGCGCCGCAGATGTTTAAGCAGCTGCTGATGGTTGCGGGTTTTGACCGCTATTTCCAAATCGCGCCGTGCTTCCGCGATGAAGATGCGCGCGCGGATCGGTCTCCGGGTGAATTTTACCAGCTCGATTTCGAAATGAGCTTTGTCACGCAGGATGACGTGTTCAACGCGATTGAACCCGTGCTGCATGGCGTGTTTGAAGAATTTGCCAATGGCCGTCGCGTCAGCGCAGCGCCATTCCCGCGCATTCCGTATCGTGAGGCCATGCTGAAATATGGCAGCGACAAGCCCGATCTGCGCAATCCGCTGATCATTACGGATGTGACTGATTATTTTGCCAAGTCGGGCTTTGGCCTGTTTGAGCGCATCGTGGAAGGCGGCGGTGTTGTCCGCGCGATCCCTGCGCCCAATACGGCTGATAAGAGCCGTAAGTTCTTTGACGATATGAATGATTGGGCCCGGAGCGAAGGCCATGCTGGCCTTGGCTATGTGACGCGCAAGGGTGGCGAATTTGGCGGCCCGATTGCCAAGAACCATGGCGAAGAGGGCATGCAGGCCATTTACGACGCGCTGGGCCTTGGCCCTGATGATGGCCTGTTCTTTGCGGCAGGCAAGGAAGGGCAGGCAGCAAAGCTTGCTGGCGCAGC
>JAGWVG010000355.1 GCA_018970965.1 Alphaproteobacteria bacterium
ACAAGTCAGTGAACATCTTTTTGCGTTCATGCATGCCGGGCACAACGTGCAACGCGGTGCAGCCAGTATGCGCCACTTCGCTGCCCACCAACGCCTCGGGGATGACCCCAATAACCTCACCGCCAGCATCCAGAACAGCATTGGCGACTGCCCCCATAAGGCCCAGCTTGCCGCCGCCATAAACCAGCCCAATGCCGCGCGCGGCGAGCGTACGGCCAACCATTTGCGCCGTTTCGATGTAAATGGGGTCGGCCGGTGTTGCCGATCCGCAATAGACTGCAATGCGTTTCATTTCTGTCCCATGCCTCGCCCAGACCGAGACCGCAAGTCGCGCGTCAGGCAAGGTCCTCCAGCATCAATGCCGCCGTAGCCTTGGCGCTGCCCACAACACCGGGAATGCCCGCGCCGGGGTGTGTGCCTGCACCCACAAAATAGAGGTTCGGGATCACATCATCGCGGTTGTGCGCACGAAAATAGGCGCTTTGCCACAGCACCGGCTCTAGGCTGAATGCGCTGCCAAGATTGGCGCTCAGATCACGGCCAAAATCCGTGGGCGCATAGTGGAAGCTTGTCACAAGGCGATCTTTTAGGTCTGGAATCAATCTCTTAGACACTTCTTCTAAGATCGCTTCTTTAAATTTCTTGCCAAAATCTCCGTCCCAATCCACCTTGGCTTTGCCCAAATGGGCGACGGGCGCGAGAACATAAAAGGTTGAATGCCCTTTGGGGGCCATGTCGCCATCGGTCACACTCGGGTGATGGAGGTACAGCGAAAAATCCTCAGGCACGCGGCCGTTTTTGTAGATGTCGTCGAGCAGCCCATTATAGCGCGGGCCGAATAAGATCATGTGGTGCGGAATGTCAGGGAAGCTGCCCTTCAGTCCAAAATGCACGACGAAGAGCGAGGGCGACCAGCGCTTGCGGTTCAAGGATCGCGCTTGCTTGGCGCCGCGCGGGTGGTTGCGCAGCAGATCGCGGTAGTTGTGCATCAAATCGCCATTTGAGGCGATGGCGTCGGCCTCTTGCCGCCAACCGCTCTTCGTGCGCACGGCAGTGGCGCAATTGCCATCGGTTTCAATCTCTTCCACGGGATCGTTGAGGCGCAGCGTGCCGCCCAGCCGCTCAAACAGCGCCACCATGCCGCTGACAAGTTTATTGGTGCCACCCTTGGCAAACCAAACCCCACCACGCTTTTCAATGGTGTGGATCAGCGCATAGATGGAACTCGTCGTCATTGGGTTGCCGCCGACAAGCAATGTTTGGAAGGACAGCGCCTGACGCAGCTTCTCATTCTTCACATAAGAGGATGCAATCGAATAGACCGAGCGCCACGCCTGATAGCGCGCCAAAGCCGGCGCGGCCTTGAGCATCGAACTGATATTCAGAAAGGCAACGGCGCCCAGCTTTTGATACCCCTCGCGCTCGACACCCTTGGAATATTCCTGAAACTTTTCATAGCCTGCGACATCATCCGGCGCGATCTTGCGGATCTCGGCGCGCAATGCCTCTTCATCATTGGCATAATCATAGGTCGTGCCATCGGGCCAATGAAGCCGATAAAAGGGCTTTACCGGCAGCAAATCGACATCTTGGGAAATATGTTGACCAGACAGGGCCCACAGCTCTTCCAAGCAGGGCGGATCGGTGATGACGGTTGGCCCAGCGTCGAAGATAAAGCCTTTGTCTTTCCAGTGATAGGC
>JAGWVG010000356.1 GCA_018970965.1 Alphaproteobacteria bacterium
GCGCCACCCTTTGCGCGCAAATCTGCACAAACACGGCTGGCCTCAGCCAGGCTCGCAAAGCGCCCTAAAGAAAGACGATAAAATGCGCCTTTTGCCCCCTGCACGCGCGCCTGATGCACGGCGTAACGCGGCGCATGAGCCCAGCGTTTGGCAATGACCGCCTGACCGCGCGCCGCAGCCTGTGCTGTGCGGAAGGCACCAATTTGCACAACAAAGCCCCCCTCCTGCTGCAAAGCACGTGCCCAGACAGCAGAGGGGCCTGCCGCAGGGGCGAGCATTGCCGCCCGTTTGAAGCTTGCGGGCAGGACAACAGGGTCTTTGACTTCTGGTGGAACATCATAATGCGACTTAGGCTGTTCTGCCGCAGCAGCGGCATCCGCATCCAGCCCATCAATATCAAATGATAAGCGCCCAACTTCCGTCGGAGATGCACGAAGCGCCAATTCTTGCGGCAAGGAATTGGCCATATTCAGAGCCAAATCTGCAGGCTGCCCCGGATCTCTGTGTGCCCCATCCTCAATTGCTTTGAGCCCCATAAGGCTTGCGATTTGAGCGCCAGCTTTAGCGGGGTGCGCCATATCTGCCCATTGCTTAAGCCGGACATCAACTGCTTCGGGCGGCAAATCCACCAGCGCCATGGCGCGAGCATCTTCCCAACGACCCGCCAACGCAAACGCCAGCGCCAAATTTTGCCGCAGCCGGGCGTTCGCATCGCCCGCACGAACGGCAGGCACCAATGCCGCAAGTGCCGCATCTGCATCGCCAGACAAAGCCATAGCGAGCCCATAGTCAGATATGGCGAGCTCAGATTGGTGACGCTCGAGCAAATCACGGGCAGACTGAGCCTTGCCAAGCGCGATTTGGCTCAGCGCCAGCTTCAGCACTGCCACGCTGTTATTGGGGTCTAAGGTGAGCGCATCCTGAAAAGCCATTTCTGCCGACGCAAAGCGCCCTGCTGTGAAATAGGCTTGCCCCAATTGCACCCGATAGCTTGCTGAACGCGGCATCGCAGCCACGGCACGTTCTGCAGCGCGAATAGCACGGCGCACATTGCCAGCCTGCAGGCTCACCTGTGCCGTTGCAGCCGACTCTGCTGCAAGACGGGCAAGCGCCACCTGTTCTTTCCCTGCCTTGGTGGCCAGCGCTCCGGGTGCAAAGCCGGCGAGCATAGCCAACGCCGTTGCAACAGCCAGAGAGGCCCCGGCGCGGTGCGATAGACCCATGTTCAACATCTCCTCAAGCCACATGCCGCCGACCAAAGCCAATGGGCGCCTGCCGAGGCACTGCCGCCGAGCCTCCAAAGGATGGCGTGGCAAAAACTGTTCGACGAAAATTGCTGTCCGCGCGTTGACACAACAGATCCCAAAGATCGGCAAATGCCAAACTCACGTCGCAGCTTGGCGTGTGCTCCATGACTGTCATGCCTTGCGCCATCGCAGGTGCAATGGCCGCCTCATGCGCAATCCATTGCGGCACAACATGTCCATGTTGAGAGAGGGCAGCAGCCACCAATTCCGACATCCTGTCCTCATCGCGGACGCTGTTCATGACAAAGACTGCCGGTTTTCCAACGCGATCACACACATCCAGCATTGCGCCGACCGCCTTTAGATCATGCGGGCCTGCCCCAACCGGGATGACCACCAAATCCGCTTGTTGCAGCAGCGTTTGCGCTGCAATCGGGTTCGCCG
>JAGWVG010000357.1 GCA_018970965.1 Alphaproteobacteria bacterium
GAACGAGGCGCATGGTATCACTCCGCAATCGGTTCGCAAGAATATCGGTGAAGTGATCCATTCAGTATTCGAGCAGGATTACGTCACTATTTCGCCGACCAAGAGTGCCGGGTTGGATGAATTTGTGGGCAAGGATCTCGCCTCCAGCATCGCAGCGCTGGAAACCCGGATGCGCGCCGCTGCCGCGGATTTGGAGTTTGAGGAAGCCGCCCGGTTGCGTGATGAGGTGAAACGGCTGGAGGCGCTGCAATTGGGGTTGGAGCCGCCGCCAGCGCCAAGCCGCACGCTGCCCAAACCGAAAGGCCCGGTGCCTATGGGGCCAGGCGGCGGGGGGTATGACCCGGCGATGCGAAAGAAGGGCAGGGGACGGCGATAGAGCCGGATTCAGACATGAGATCGCCCTGCAAAGCGGGATGGTCTCATGTCATCGCACTCTAAGCCAAAAGGCTAAATCGTAAACCATCCATAATAATTTAATCGTCAAAGCTTGATTAGCTGCTTAATATGGCCCGGATATTTGCAAAAAATCATTCAAAATGAGGGCTGGCAATATGAAAAAACATGTTCTGGGTTGGGGTCTCGCATTGGCGATTGCCTCTGGCGGCATAGCGGCGGCAGATACGCCAACGCCGGAAGACCCCGTTTTGGCCAAGCTGCAACAGATGGTCGGCAACCTCGGCTATAGCACCACGACTGCAAGCGACAACGAGTCCTTCGGCTTTCAATGGCAGACCAACTACACCTACACAGTCAATTTCGAGGTTTCGAAAGATGACACGCTCGCTTATGCCTATGTGCGGCTTGGCACCCTTGGACCAGACAAGCTCGCCAAGCTGGATTATGCCACGTTGCTGGAAGATAGCGACACGGGTGATTTCTATTTCTCGATGGAAAAGCAATCGGATGGCAAAACCGAAGTGCTTTATGGCAATATGGTTGTGCCGATGAGCGGGCTCACCCCCGCCGGCCTGCGCGGCTTGTTGCAATCCATGGGCGACAAGCTGGACCATAGCGCCGCCACCTGGGATTCAAGCCTCTGGAAATGAGCGAGGTTTGACGCCGCCTCGCGGCCAGGCATATTGCGGGCATGAAGTTTTCCGCACTCGCTTTTCTGGCCGCGCTGGCACCCTTGCCTGCCGCCGCGCTTAATGTTTCCTCCAACAGCCTCGCCAGCCGATTAACCGGGCAGCACGCGGTTTATAACCTCGCACTTTCCAAGCTGCGTACGCATGACATTACCGGTGCCACCGGGCAGATGAGCTTTAACGTGACGGATGGCTGCACCGGCTGGGCCACCACCCAGCACATGACGCTGATTGTGCGCAATGTGGATGGCTCGCTCACCAAATCTGTCAGTGATTATGTCACCTGGGAAAGCAAGGACGGCAAAACCCTGAGTTTTTCGCTGAGCGAGAGTGATAATGATGGTAAGGTGAAGATCGATTCTGCCGGAATCGCCACTCATACCGGGCCGGATAACAGCGGGGTTATAAAATACACCACCCCGGCCAACACGGTTTTGAAGATGCCGGCGGGCACGTTGTTTCCCATGCAGCATACTGAGGCGCTGCTGGCGGCGGGGCGCGCGGGCGCTAAGTTCATTTCTCCCTTATTGTTCGACGGCACCACCACCGATGGTGCCCAGGCAACTTTTGTCACCGTGCTCGGCCATCACGCCCCAGGGAAA